>JAWVWZ010000053.1:0-7841 GCA_033723505.1 Hydrogenovibrio sp. | reverse complement strand
ATCGGGACGCCGTTCCCTAGGGCTTTGGCGAGGGTCATGACGTCCGGATGGATTTGCTCGTATTGATGAGCAAACCATTTTCCGGTCCGGCCGATACCGGTTTGAATTTCATCCAGCATCAGAAGCCAGTCATTTTGATCGCAGATTTCGCGAAGCGCTTTTAGGTAGCCGGCTTGCGGAACGTGTACGCCGCCTTCACCTTGAACCGGCTCGACCAGAATTGCGACAATGTCCGAATGGCTTGCGAGTGATTTGACGGCTTCGATATTGTCGTAAGGAACGCGTACGAACCCTTCGACGAGCGGCGTGAATCCTTCATGGACTTTTTCATTGCCGGTGGCTGACAGCGTGGCCAAAGTTCTGCCGTGAAAGCTGTTTTCCATGACGATGATTTGCGGGCGCTCGATTCCTTTTTGGTGTGCGAACTTGCGCGCGATTTTGATCGCGGTTTCATTTGCTTCCGCACCAGAATTACAGAAAAAGACTCGATCCATTTCCGCCAGTTCGATCAGTTTGTCAGCCAGTTGCTCCTGCTTTTCCACCTGATAGAGGTTGGACGTATGGATTAATTGTCCCGCCTGGTCGCAAATCGCTTCCGCAATAGCGGGGTGTGCGTGCCCGAGGCTGCAAACAGCGATGCCACTGACCGCATCCAGATATTCTCGATAATCCGAGTCGCGCAAGATGGCGCCGGCTCCCGATGCAAACTTCACAGGGAGTCTTGCATAGGTATTCATTAAATGATCTGCTGTCTTTGTCATGGTCGAATTCTTCGAAATTATTTATTGGTTCTCTTTAAAAACAAAAAAGCAATCGCAAGGCTTGCTTGGGATTGCTTTCTTGAAGGTTCTTGATTTTGAAGCTATCAAAAGAATGATTTTAGCGAAGTTGCTATGAATTTCAAGCACTTTTGCTTAAAAAACTCTCTGTAAAGCGATGTTTTCATTTTATTAAAACGCAGGATTCGGATAAAATAACCGGTTTAGACGAACAAATAATAATAACGAAGGATGTTGCAATGCAGACAATGAGTGATCGCGATGGCCTAATCTGGTTCGATGGCGAAATGGTAGATTGGCGTGAAGCTAAAACGCATGTTTTAACCCATTCTTTACACTATGGGATGGGGGTCTTTGAAGGCGTGCGTGCTTATGAAGCGGAGCAGGGGACGTCGATCTTTCGTTTAAAGGCGCATACCGATCGCTTGTTTAACTCGGCAAAAATCATGAATATGGCGATGCCCTTCTCAAAGGAAGAACTAAACGAGGCGCAAAGAGCGGCGGTTCGCGAGAACGGTTTGAAGTCCGCTTATATTCGTCCGATGGTGTTCTATGGCTCAGAAGGAATGGGCTTGCGGGCAGACAACCTCAAGAGTCATGTTATCGTTGCCGCCTGGGAATGGGGTGCCTATATGGGAGAGGAGAACCTGAAACGCGGGATTAAAATTGCGACCTCTTCTTTCACGCGTCATCATGTCAATGTCACCATGACCAAGGCAAAATCGAACGGGTCTTACATGAACTCAATGCTGGCTTTGCAGGAAGCGGTTCAGCATGGCGCAGACGAAGCATTGTTGCTGGATACCGAAGGGTATGTGTCGGAAGGTTCGGGAGAGAATTTCTTTATGGTTCGAGACGGGGTGATTTACACGCCGGAATTGACCGCGGCACTGGATGGCATTACTCGAAAGACCATTATGCAACTGGCCAAAGAAGCTGGCTATGAGGTGCGTGAGAAACGTATTACCCGCGATGAAGTCTATATTGCCGATGAAGCCTTCTTTACCGGAACTGCGGCGGAAGTGACGCCGATTCGTATGCTGGATCATCGTGAGATTGGTAGCGGCAGCAGAGGGCCTGTGACCGAAATGCTTCAGACCAAGTATTTCGACGTGGTACATGGTCGTTCTCCGCAGCATATGGATTGGTTGACGCCAGTCGCTTAAGCTTTATTTGAAACCTATAAGAGAGAAGATATATGACTGATACGACAATCATTCAGGTGACCTATGATGATGTCCCCTTGACTTGTCCGATGCCGGGGCAGGAGCAGTGGAATTCTCACCCGAAAGTGATGTTGCCGATCGAGGAAACCGGGAAAGCGAAATGCCCTTATTGTGGTGCAGAATATGAATTGACGGATTGGGATCCGGAGCATTCCGCACACTGATGTCTTTTCGTTAGCGGGGGTGCCCCGCCTGGCAGATATTTAAAAGCCCCTGGATGTTTTGTTCAGGGGCTTTTTTTATGGCTCGGATTGCTGGGAAGCAGGAGCGTTGAGTGGGAAATCTTTCGGAGTGGAGACCGGGTTGGTGGTTGCAGGTTCGATTCCGTGAATCAGGTGCTTCTCAAATTCGTTCAAACGTTTGATAACCGACAGGAATTTGGTAATGTCGGTCCAGCGATCAATGAGGTAGGAAAAGCTGTCATTGACCTTGCCGAAGGCATTTCCTGTCTGAGTGACGATGCCCAGGGTGATGGCGCCGGTGAACAGCGAGGGTGCCATGAGAAGGTACGGCAGAATGATCATGACTTGGCTGTAAAGGTTGCTCCATAGCGAGAAGTAAGAATAGTGATTGAACATTCTGAAGTAGTTGGTGCGGAGTCCGGTGAACAGTTCTGACAGGGTAATGATGCTGGCAAATGATTTGTCGTCTTCCGAGTAAACCAGTTGTTTTCGGTAAGCGGCTTCGACTCTTTGATTGTTATACTCCAGTCCCGGCAGTTTGATGCCGACGAAATAAGAAACAAAAATACCTCCGATCGAGGTGAGAAGCGCCACCCAAACCAGTGAACCCTCAATCTGTTCCAGCCACGGGAGGCTGATCTTGCTGGAAAGCGTCCAGAGAATCGGAATGAATGCGATCAGGGTTAAGGTTGCACGAAACAGTCCGAGTCCCAGGCTTTCCAGGCTTTTGGCAAATTCGTAGGTGTCCTGTTGGATTCGCTGGGATGCCCCTTCGATGGTATGGTGGGTTTCTTCCCAATGTGGCAGGTAGTAATAAGTAATCGCCTGTCGCCAGCGAAACGAATAATGCTGTGCGAAATAGAAAGAGAGCATGGCGATAAAGATGTAAGGGATGGCGATAAAGCAGAAGTCGACCATGCTGTCCCAGAAAGCGGGGAGGTCGTTGGCTTTTTGGAGGATGTCATAGAAGCGACCATACCATTCATTCAAAAGGACGGTAAGGTGTACTTGTAACCAGGTGATGCCGATCAGGAAAACCAGCCCGCCCCAAGCCCATAAAGCCCATTGCTTTGTTCCGAAAAAGCTTTTTAGCATCCTATCTTATCCTTGTTATTGTTTTGCTAAAAGAAATGCTTTGCATATGGTAGTGGAAAATGCATTTTATAAAAGCGGTTTTTCATAAGAGTCAGAGTGAATCCATGTTTATTGCCAATTGTTTGCAGGCATAAAAAAACCCGCGCGAGGCGGGTTTCTTGTGGTAATCGTTTCGATTAACGAGAGTAGTACATATCGAATTCGATTGGGTGAGTCGTTGCACGAAGGCGAGTGACTTCTTCCATTTTCAATGCGATATAAGAATCAATCGCTTCGTCAGTGAAGACGCCACCAGCTTTCAAGAACTCACGGTCTGCATCTAGTGCAGCCAAAGCTTCTTCTAGTGAAGCACATACCGTGCTGTAGGTTGCTTCTTCTTCCGGTGGTAGATCGTATAGATCTTTTTCAGAAGGATCGCCTGGCTCGATTTTATTGATAATTCCGTCAAGTCCGGCCATTAGAGAAGCAGCGAATGCTAGGTATGGGTTTGCAGTCGCATCTGGGAAGCGTAGCTCTACACGACGCGCCTTTTCAGAAGGTGCGTATGGGATACGGATAGAAGCAGAACGGTTTTTACCAGAGTAGGCCACTAGGATTGGTGCTTCAAAGCCAGGAACCAAACGCTTATATGAGTTGGTGCCAGGGTTGGTGAAAGCATTCAATGCGCGCGCGTGTTTCATCAAACCGCCGATATACCATAGCGCTTCTTGTGAAAGGCCAGAGTAGATGTCACCAGCGAAGATATTCTTGCCGTCTTTTGACAGTGACTGGTTGATGTGCATCCCGGAACCGTTATCACCGACAACTGGCTTCGGCATGAAAGTGGCTGTTTTACCCAGTGCATTACATGTGTTGTGCACCGCATATTTCAGAATTTGAACTTCGTCCGCTTTAGCTGTCAAAGTGTTCCCTGCAACCGCCAATTCACATTGCCCTGCTGCGGCAACTTCGTGGTGGTGTGCTTCCAGTTCCAAGCCCATTGCTTCTGCCATGGCGCAGATGTCAGCACGAATCTCGTGAAGCTGGTCGACAGGAGGAACAGGGAAGTAACCGCCTTTGACTTTTGGACGGTGACCGATGTTACCGTCTTCGTAAACTTTTTCAGAATCCCATGCAGATTCGCCGGACTCAACCTTGACGAAACAACCAGACATATCTGCACCCCAGCGAACATCATCGAAGATGAAGAATTCTGGTTCTGGGCCAAAGAAAGCCGTATCGGCAATCCCGGTTGATTTCAAGTAGGCTTCCGCTTTTTTCGCAATGCCACGAGGATCTTTTTCATAAGCGCCCATGGTTGCAGGTTCTACGATCATGCAGCGGATGATTAGCGTCGGGTCATTGGTAAATGGGTCAAGGAAATAACCATCTGTTTGGGGCATTAGCAGCATGTCGGAATCGTTAATGCCTTTCCAGCCCTGAATAGAAGAACCGTCGAACGTTTCACCGTCTGAGAAAAAGTCTTCATCTACTTTTGAAGCAGGGATGGTTACGTGTTGTTCTTTACCGTGAGTGTCAGTGAATCGAAGATCAACCCACTTAACGTCGTTGTCTTTCATTAGGTCAAAGATTTCTTGTGACATGCTGTGTCCTTATTTTTGTTGATTGCACTATTCGGTGCTGTTAACGTGAAATTGAAACATCACAGATGATAGCTTGAACCGTGCCAAAATTCCAATATTTTTTTTAAGGCTTATAAGTTGTTGATATGGTTGTAAAAACAAATTCAAGCGCTTGGTTTTATACTTCGATTTAAGTAAAAAATCGAATCAATGTGGTGCAAGTTGTAAATATTTTGGTGCGTAACAAAAATGTCATGCAGTTCAAATAAATTTAACTTGGTTGTCATTTAAGCCTATTATAGTAGCTTTACGAAATTTTGAAGCAATAAATCATCGGTTTGGTCAAAAAAAGTTCACCTGACAAGCGTCCTTCCGCTGGTAGTCATAGACGTTTGGCGGTTATCTCAGGTCGAAAAAAAGATCACCGTCAGCCCGAAAGTCCGGTTTCTCTTCAAAGGGTCTTTCGCCGAAGGGAAAGTGGGGAGCGAAATCAACAGATGGAGAGGGTTTTTCGGTGGGTTTGCGAAGATGCCTGCTTATGATTGGTGCGTGGGCCTCGGCTCGGATTTTTTGAGCACCTGATTTAAAAAGCATTGAGTTGATGACTCTGGATTCGAATGGCTTTGTTTTGCGGATTTGTGCGCAGACTGAGAATAAATAATGCTTCGATATAAGGAATTAATTTGAAAAAGCGTCGGGTTGGGATTAAATTATCATTCAGTCTTAGCCGCAGAGGCGCGAACCATCGCTTGCGACACGTTCAGAAAAATAATGATAAATACGCAAGTTTTCGCCAAGTTTTTCAGACTTCAGCCCTCCCTCGAAATAACGTTTCCAGGTTTTGCGGTTAAGCATTCAAAAGAGGATACATACAAAATGGATAAGAAAGAATTTACATCTCATATCTCCGGGCAGCTCAATCAGAACCTAGAAGATTTGTTTAACCATATTCTTGAAATGGGTGGGCTGGTTGAGAGCCAGTTTGAAGGTGCTTTGATGGCGTTAACCGAAGCCAATGTCAACCGTGCCAAAGAAGTGATTTTACTGGATAAGGCCGTTAATAATGCAGAGATGGTGATCGATAAGCTATGTGCTAAAGTGTTGGCACGTCAACATCCGACAGCATCGGATTTGCGTCTGATTATTTCCACCATTCGCATTGCGATCGATCTGGAACGAATCGGTGATGAGATCGTTAAAATCGCGAAAATGGTCAATACTTTTTCCAAAGAAGATGTTGAAGCTTGTCCGGAGTTTCCTGGCTATAATTATCTGGTGGATATGTCTAACCGGTCAATTAATATGTTGCATGATGCCTTGGACGGTTTTGCCCGAGTCACAACGGTCGGTTCCTTGAACTTGATTCAGGAAGAAGAAAATATCGATCAAATCTACAAACAAGCCTTTAAAGAAGTGGTTCAGGGCTTCCAGGATATGCCGGAAAAATCGATTTGTTTGGCGGAAGTGATGATCGCCTTAAGAGCGGTAGAGCGAATTTCCGACCATGCCCGTAATATCGGAGAAAGCATCATCTATCTGATCAATGGTAAGGATGTCCGTGAGATGGATAAAAAAAGCTTGATCAATTTCGTTACCCAGTTGGAAGAATCGGAAGGATAAATGATGTCAAATCAGACGGTGCTGGTGGTGGAAGATGAAGCCGCCATCCGCGACATGTTGAATTTCACCTTATCTGCGGCTAACTTCAATGTCATAGAAGCGCCGAATGCGGAACAAGGGTGGAATTTGATTCTGGAGCATAAACCCGATTGTATTATTCTGGACTGGATGTTGCCCGGAACAACCGGAGTTGCGCTGGCGCAACGCATCCGCCAGAATGAGCAGGTGGCAGCAACACCGATTATGATGTTGACCGCGAAAGGTGAGGAAAACGATCAGGTCAAGGGGTTTGAAGCCGGTGCCGATGATTATGTGGTTAAGCCTTTCTCACCAAGAGCCTTAGTGGCACGTTGCCAGGCATTGTTGCGTCGACAGAATCCTGAAAAACAGCCGGTCGATGTCGTTAAGGCCGGTCGCCTGGTATTGGATCTGAGCAGCTATCGCTTTAGCGTTGATGGCGAAGAAGTGAAGCTTGGGCCGACAGAATTTAAGTTGATGCATTTCTTTATGACGCATCCGAACCGTGTCTATACCCGGTCCCAGCTATTGGATCAGGTTTGGGGAGAAAGCATCATTGTCGAAGAGAGAACGGTGGATGTTCATATTCGTCGTCTAAGAAAAATTCTGGAGCCAGTCGAAGCAGCGGAAGCTATTCAGACAGTTCGAGGAGCAGGCTATCGGTTTTCGATCGATTAATCCAGCGGCATCCGGGAGGCATATGTGACGATTGGCGTGTCTAGAGAGTTAACATGGACGATTACCACACTCTGGATCGCGTTGTTCATCGGCTGGATCATCGATAGTTTTCCTCTCGCCTTACTGGGGTATCTGCTTTTTTATATCGCGCGTCACCTCTACAGTGTCCGTAAGTTCGAACTGTGGATGAAAAAAGATTCCAGTGCGCTTTATCCGCCGTCCTCCGGCTTCTGGGCCGAAGTTGCTCACCTGGTTTCTCGTAAGCAGCGTTCACTGGAAAAGCACGCCGATCTTCAATTGCATAAATATGAGCAGTTTCAAGCGGCATCCATGTCCATTCCCGACGCGATTATTTCCATTAACCCGAAAGGCAAGATCGAGTGGTTCAATGCCGCTGCAAAAAAAATGCTCAAACTTAAGCAGAGCGATGTCGGGTATTCATTGGAAATGTTGCTTCGTGTCCCTGAGTTTATCCGCTATTTCAAAAATGAAGACTATAGCAAGCCTTTGATTCTGCCTTCCTTGAAAGGAACGCAACGAGTGTTCAGTGTCTCGGTATTTCGATATTATTTGCACCATAAGCTGGTGGTCATCAAAGACATTCATGAGCTTTATAACTTGGCTCAGATTCGTAAGGATTTTATTGCGAACGCCTCTCATGAGCTGAGAACGCCTTTGACT
>JAWVWZ010000052.1:0-7954 GCA_033723505.1 Hydrogenovibrio sp. | reverse complement strand
GTGGCAGTCAATATCAGCCCGGTTCAGTTCCACGAACAGAGTTTTATCGAAATCATTATCGGTCTGGTGAAATTCACTCACGTCAATCCCCGAAACATCACTTTGGAACTGACCGAAGGGGTCCTGATCAAAAACGCCACGCTGGCATTACAGAAAATCCAGCATCTGGTCTCGTTGGGCTTTGAGATCTCGATCGACGATTTCGGCACCGGTTATTCTTCTTTGAGTTATCTACAGAAACTGCCGATCCATGAATTGAAGATTGACCAGTCGTTTATCCATCACCTTCGCGAGAACCCGGATGACGAAGCGATCGTCAACTCGATCATCCAGCTGGCAAAAAGCAAAAATCTAAAACTGGTGGCCGAAGGGATCGAAACCCAACAGCAGGCCGAGTTGTTAAGTGCAAAAGATCCGGACATGCGCTTACAGGGTTACTTCTTCAACCGACCGATTCCGGCGGACGAATTCGAGAAGCTTTACATCCTGACACCACAGGAACATTCGGCCTAAATCAAAATCTGCCAGGCAGGGGTGGAAAATGATTTTGCATGTTTTTCCATATACGTCCTCATTTAGAGTACAATGCGCATACTTTTTAAGGCGACTCTATTTTTCAATAGCGCAAAACCTCCTTAATATTGTCCAGAATATGAACAACCTACCTTAGCCGTTAACCTGGCGACCATAGTAAAACGACAGCCAAACGTTGAATCTCTGTCAGTGAGTGGAACTTAATATTCAGGACAAAAGACTAGGCTTTTTTCCCTAGAACATACGACCTGAAAATAAGGACACAACATGAACACAGATATTAAGTTCTCGGACTTGGGGCTGGCCCAACCGATTTTAAAAACTTTGACCGAAATCGGTTATGAAACCCCTTCTCCAATCCAGGCGCAAGCCATCCCCGTCATTCTGAAAGGCGGGGATGTATTAGGGATGGCACAAACCGGAACGGGGAAAACCGCCGCGTTCGCTTTGCCGATTTTGTCACAAATCGACCTGAAACAAAAAGATCCTCAGGTGTTGGTTTTGGCTCCGACCCGAGAATTGGCAATCCAGGTCGCGGAAGCTTTCCAGACCTTTTCGCGAAACATCAAAGGGCTGCATGTCCTGCCGATTTACGGCGGTTCCGAATATGGCACACAGATTCGTGCACTGAAACGCGGCGTCCATGTCGTCGTCGGGACACCGGGCCGAGTGATGGACCACATCAAAAAAGGCACCCTGAAGCTGGACGGCATCACCAATATGGTTTTGGATGAAGCTGATGAAATGCTGAGAATGGGCTTTATCGACGATGTCGAATGGATTCTGAAACACACGCCTGACTCACGTCAGATTGCGCTTTTCTCGGCCACCATGCCAAAAGAAGTGCACCGTATCGCCAACACCTATTTGCAGGATCCGACGGAAGTCATCATCAAACAAAAAACTTCAACGGCCTCGACCATCGACCAGAAATACTGGTTGGTCAGCGGCATGCATAAACTGGATGCCTTGACCCGGATTCTGGAAGCCGAAGAATTCGACGGTATCATTATTTTCGTCAGAACCAAAACGGCGACGGTTGAATTGGCAGAAAAACTGGAAGCGCGCGGTTATGCAGCAGCAGCCTTGAACGGCGATATCGCACAGAACCAACGTGAACGCATTGTCGACCAGCTGAAAAAAGGCAAGTTGGACATTCTGATCGCGACCGACGTTGTTGCCCGTGGACTGGATGTGGAAAGAATCAGTCACGTCATCAACTATGACATTCCGTATGATAACGAATCCTATGTACACCGTATCGGCCGTACCGGTCGTGCCGGAAGAAGCGGGATCGCGATTCTGTTCGTCGCGCCGAGAGAAAGACGTTTGTTGCGCTCGATCGAAGCGACAACCAAAAAGAAAATCGAGCCGATGGAACTGCCGTCAGCCAAAGACATCAACGATAATCGCATCCTGAGATTTAAGGATAAGGTTGTGAATGCCGTTCAGGATGGTGATCTCAAATTCTATCAGGAACTGATCGAAAGCATCGAGTCGGAAAATAATATCCCGGCGGCCGAAATCGCCGCCGGCCTGGCGAAGATGATGCAGGGAGATGTCCCTTTCTTCTTGGACGAAAAGCCGGTCAAGCAAGCCAAGTTTGACGACAAGGGTGATCGAGGCCCTGCCGGAGGACGCCAAGAACGTCGACCAAGACGCCAGACCGAACCGAATGAAGGCATGGAAAGATTCCGCCTGGAAGTCGGCCGTGTGCACGGCGTTAAACCGGGAAATATCATCGGCTGTATCGCCAATGAAGCCGGATTGGACGGGGAGTTCATCCAGAAACTGACAATTGAAGACAATTACAGTCTGGTGGATTTACCGGCGGACATGCCGAAAGACATCTTCAACGACCTCAAAGGGGCTTGGGTGTGTGGACAACAGTTGAAAGTCAGTAAAGCCACGGCGGCCAGTCGTCCGAAAAGACGCCTGAGTGTCAAAAACAAAGGCACGCGCCGTCGAGAAACACCTCGAAGCAAACGATAGTTTAACAATAAAAAAGCCGGTGAAAACACCGGCTTTTTTGCTTTAGGCCTCTGGTGACAGAACTTCCGCTGAAGCACAGAACACGGCCGGATCGTTTTCTGCCGTCGAGGCAATCAGATCCAAAGCATCCTGTACCTGATTACTGGCCAGTTCCATCGTCTTCAATGCCTCTACCCCTTTCAGGTAATCCCCCGCAGCATAAAGCTCCAACGCTTTTTTGCCGGCTTGATGCACCTCAACATGAGCCGCTTCCAACTCCTGATAACCCGCCAGTTTCGAATAGCAATTCACCCCTTCGCCTTCGTAATACCATTTCCCCAGACGACAATGATGATGATCAGAAAGTTCCTCTGCCGTCATTTCCGAATGCCCCATATAGACTTTATAGATATCCATCTTAAAGACCATATGATCGACCTTGACCGCGCTGATAAAACTTCTTAAAGCCCCAGCGGAAATCACGCCTTCCATCTTTTTGTTGGAGGAAATCAATTCAGTGATGCTGCCATAGGCTCCTTCACTTTGTGATTTCATGGTGGATGCCTGTTCGGAAAAATCCATCATCTGCGTTTGGGAATTCTTCACCTCGGTTTGAATCACCGACACCAGCTTGGAGATATCCGAAGTCGCCTGCGCGGTTTTGGAAGACAGCACCCGAACTTCATCGGCAACGACTGCAAAGCCTCGCCCTGCATCCCCTGCCCGAGCGGCTTCGATTGCCGCATTCAACGCTAACAGGTTGGTCTGCTCTGAAATGTCCTCAATCAAAGAAATGATGCCGCCGATTTCCACAGCTCGCTGCTCCAATGCCGCCACCGACTCCGATGTTTCGCTTGCCGAATCGCTTAAAGCACTGACGCCTGAAGTGATTTTTTGTAAGCCGGATTGCGCACTCTGCGAGACCGAAAGCGAGTTGATCACATCCTCACGCCCATGAGATAAATTACCGCCCAGCACATTCATACTGGTCTGGAAACTTCGAACCCCTTCTGCATAATATTCGATTGCCTCAAACAAAGAAGAGACAACCTCCTGGTCGAAAATCCCGTCGTGATCCGATGGCATTGCATGATGCGCCTGGGCTTCAGCCTGCTCCATTGAAGTTTGCAACTCTGTGATAAGTTGCTGATAATCTGCATTTTCAGCCTTGAGCTGGGCCAACTCGTCTTTGAGTTGGGAAATTTCTTGTTGTTTTGAACCGCTTAAAAATGAAAGCATAACCTAAAAAAACCTTAGTAAAAATTCGAATACAAAATGTCCGGGAGCACATAGTATACCAACCTTTATTTTTTTAGGGTTTTAGTCATCATGCTGATGGCGTGACCAGTGCCGTCGCAAAAAGACGGAACGTCGGTTACTGAAGATAAAGATAATAGGACCCGGGTTTTAAAGACATGGCCGGTTGCAGCAGGTTGCTCTTAATCAGGTTCATTTCCATCGGTTTGGTCGGCGCTTCCATGGTCGGACTATACACCGTCGCATTTTCATTACGGTCAAAACGGTAGCTGATGACCTGACAATGCTTCGCGCCTCCAAGCTCACAAGCTTTCTGAGTCGCATCCGACAGATACCCCAAAGAATCCACCAATCCGATCTTCCAGGCTTCCTCACCGGTATAGACCTGTGCAGTTTTCACCTGCTGCATCACTTGATCGGTCAACTGACGGTTCTTTTCCACTACCCGATAAAAACGCTGTGCCATCTGATCGACCAAGCCCTGAAGCTCGGCCTCATCCGCTTTGGTGTATTTTCTGAAAGGCGAACCGGTATCTTTATAAGGCCCGGTTTTGAAAGTTTTGACCTCAACACCGATTTTTTTCGTCAACTCGGAAATTTCCGGCAAAATGGTGATGACGCCGACCGATCCGGTCACCGTCGTCGGGTGCGCCTGGATATGATCCGCCGCCATTGAAATGTAATACCCTCCGGATGCGGCAACATCCATCATTTGCACATAGAGCTTCTTGCCGGTTCTTTTTTTGAATGCCAGCAGTTCATGGTAAAGAATATCACTGGTGGTCACGCCCCCGCCTGGCGAATTGATTTTCAACAACACGGTTTTGATCGCGCGGTCCTTTTCCGCTTGATGCAATTGCATCATCACCTTGTCCAGCAGGCTGGGACCATTGGTCAGAAAGCCTCGCTTGGGTTGATCGGAAATGGTGCCATCAATATTGATCAATAAAACTTTGCCGTCGGTCGCTTTCGCCGTCTGAACCACTTGTTCCTTTAAAGGTTCGTCATAACTGGGGCCGAACTTGATCGTGGTACATCCAGTCAACGACATCATGGTTAGCAGCAACACAACAAAGGAAAACAGTGATTTCATCTTTTTTCTCCGATCAAAATGCGATAGATTTAAACCTAGGCCTTTAAAATGACTTTAGCCCAATGGGCGTTTAATGACAACAAAAAACGAACGGGACTCCGATGATCAATCGCACTTGTTTTTCTCTGCTTCGCCTGCTTCTCAGCGGAAGTCTTTTATGCAGTGCTATGTCTGTTCAAGCCGACACTCAGCCCTTGACCCATCTTGACCGGGCACAATGGAATGCCATCGAAACCGTCGATCAACCACTGGATAATGGCGATTCAATCTCGATCAAGCACCTGTCGTCGCCCGCCCAGCGCCTCTACCTCTGGATCGGAAAAGCCAATGCGCCGAATGATGGCAATGCATTATTTCTGAAACACCTCCAGCAAACCGGCAACGTCTGGTTTATCGACACGCCCGAAGCCCTCTTCCTCAACCGGAGTCGCACCGCGATGCGCAACCTGAGAGGTGACTTTTTAGTTCCGGTGATCGACACCGCGACCCACCAGTTCCAGCAAGTGGTCGTCATCAGCAGCGATGTCGGCGCAGTTCCGACCCTGAGAGGCATTCGACAATGGCAGGTACAAACGGCCAATTCGGCACAACGTGCGCGACTGAAAGCGGTGGCATTGCTGTTTCCCAATCTTTACGTCAATACACCGATCGCAGGGGAAAAACGCGATTTGTTTCCCATCGCTTTTCAGAGCGCATTACCCGTATGCATGATTGCGGCGGAAAGAGGGGCGCAGACCAATGCTCTCAATGAGATGTCCCATGCGCTTCGAACCGGAGGAAGCCTGGTCACCAAAACCATCATTGCCGACAGCACTGATAGCCAGTACCGCTATCATGAGATGGAAAAGATGGCAAAACGCACCGCTGATGTGTTGGTCTCATCCGTCGATCAACTCATCGACAAGGCGGAAAAGATCGGCTATCCAATCGCGCGCCTGTCGCCTTCGGAAGCATTAAGCCAACCACCGGTCAGCAAGATGGTCAGAGGCATGAAGGCTTTTGATCCGCCCATTCCGATGCCGGGAAATATTCGACTCAAATCGGTTGACGGCAAGGTCATCGACATTCAAAAAGACTATGCCGGCAAAGCCTTGCTGATTAATTTCTGGGCGACCTGGTGTCCGCATTGTGTTGAAGAAATTCCATCGATGAATCGGGCACTCAAGCAGCTAGACAGTGATCGATTCGCAATGGTGTCGATTTCCTATCGGGACACGCAAGCGATTCTGAAAAAATTTACCCAAAAAATCCAAGTGGATTTTCCGATTCTAATGGATCTGGATGGACAGGTCTCGGCAAAATGGAAAGTGTTTGCCTTCCCTTCCAGTTTTATCGTCGATCGACAGGGAAACATTCGATATAGTATTAATGCCGGAAATATCTGGGATTCGGAAGAAATGCTGAACTATTTGAAGTCGGTCACAAACGAAAAAAAATGACGCGGTATCATTTTGATAGGCGATACCGGTAAAAGACAGATAAAAAAACCTTGCTATAAAACCCAGCCCAAAATACGCACTAAAATAATGAGCCAATTAAAAACTATAGCAAGGGCGTTAACAAATACATTGTCGCAATGAACATCCCTGTTAATTGCGTTAATGCATCCTTTCATCAACGGCTATAGATTACCCCAGCCCACTCGGATTGAGAACTACCCAAGTGGGTAGTTTTGGCCTATTTCCGGACTTTTTTTAGCGTTATTTTCATCTATTGATGAATCTTTAGGCATTTTTCGTCAGTTATAGATTACGGGCTTTGATAAATGCCCCTTCGGAAACATTGGTCCATTTGATGACCTGTTCCTTAAAGGCTTTTTGCGATGCCCAGACTTTTGCCGATAAAGGATCTGCTTTGGCCTTTTCTTCGATCACTTCTGCCGACAGTTTTTTCAACTCCTTCAAAACGTCCTCCGGGAAGAAACGCAATTCGACATTGTGTTTGTCCACCAACGTCTGTAACGCCTGCTGGTTTCGCGCGGTATATTCCGACAACATTTCCAGGTTCGCCACTTTCATCGCATTGCGCACAATGCTTTGCAAATCTTTCGGCAAGGCATTGAATGCCTTTTCATTGATCATACATTCCATAGTCGTTCCCGGCTCATGCCAGCCTGGCGCATAATAGTATTTCGCCGCCTTGTAGAAGCCGAATGCCAAATCATTATAGGGGCCGACCCACTCGGTAGCGTCAATCGCGCCGGACTGCAAAGACGGGAAAAGCTCTCCCCCAGGCAACGTCACCGGAATGCCACCGGCTTTTTTCAACACCTCGCCCCCCAGTCCGGGAATTCGCATTTTCAGACCTTTCAAGTCCGCCAGAGAATTGATCTCTTTATTGAACCAACCGCCCATTTGGGTGCCCGAATTTCCGGCCGGATTCGGTACCAGACCGAAAGGCTTATAGGCTTCTTCCCACAGTTCAAGGCCGCCGCCATTATAGAGCCAGGCATTCATTTCATCTGCGGTCAGCCCGAAAGGCACCGAGGAAAAGAACACCGCCGAAGGGATTTTACCTTTCCAATAATAAGCCCCGGCATGCCCCAGTTGCGCATTTCCGCTGGATACCGCGTCAAACACTTCGAAAGCACCAACCAGTTCACCGGCCCCGTAAACCTTCACATCGATCCGCCCGCCGGACATTTCGTTAATCAACTCGGCAACACGATTCGCGCCCGTTCCCAGCCCCGGAAAATTCTTTGGCCAGGTGGTAACCATTTTCCAATGAACCGTTTCCATCGGCTTGGCTGCCGTCGCAGTTGTCTGTTCTTCTTGTCCACAGGCGGTCAAGGCAGTTGCCGCGGACGCACCGGCAATCGCTCCAATAAAGTCACGTCTTTTCATGAGTTCCCTTTCAAAATGAATTTCGTTTAAATACTAAATGCTTGAATGATTTGCGTTTATTTTGCCATGTTTTCGCTCGAAGTTGCAAAAGTCTGGGCGGGTTAACCAAAATCTGCCAGGCGGGGGAGAAGCACCTTAGTCATGCAAACCCGAATAGATCGAGTAAAATACCCCCATCATAACTTCAGGAGACCTCCATGACTGTCGAACAACTGATCTCAGCGCTGAATCAACATCCCGTCGAATTCAATGACGT
>JAWVWZ010000051.1:0-8107 GCA_033723505.1 Hydrogenovibrio sp. | reverse complement strand
TCGAAAATTTTTCTCAAATCAAACTCAAAATCTTCCGGCTTTCTCTTCTCAACTCGCTGCTTTTTCAAGCGCTTGTTCAGAAGAGATGCGTATTCTAACCATACCTGAAATCTTTGCAACCCTTTTTTGCGCTTTTTTTGATTTTTTTTCAGCCATCATGCTTTTGTTTCGCACTATTACCCATTCTTTATCGTGGTCGGCCAACCTATAGATATTTCTCAAAGTCACAGACGAAAACCTCATACATAAAAAAACCGCTACAAGAGCGGCTTTTGCAAGAAAGGTAAGAAGCTGATCAGCGCACAGTAATGCGGGCGAATTTGCGCTTTCCGACCTGATAGACCTGTTTTTCACAGGACTCAACCAGCGTACGACTGTCTTCGACCTTTTCTCCATTCAATTTGACTGCACCCTGCTTAACCATACGATGCCCATCAGAGGTCGAAGCAACCAACCCGGCTTCTTTCAGCAGATTTGCCAGCGGCATCGATTCATCGAAGGTAAATTCCGGCATCTCATCGGGAATGGCGTTTTTAGTGAAACGGGTTTCAAAATCTTTAAGGGCTGCTTGAGCCGCTTCGGCGGAATGAAAACGTTCAATCAGCTCCAATGCCAGCTTCACCTTGACATTACGTGGATTCTCACCGTTTTCGACTGATTGTTTCAGCGCTTCGATGGTTTCCAGAGACTCGAAAGACAGTAATTCATAATAGCGCCACATCAACTCATCAGAAATCGACATCACTTTACCGAACATTTCATTCGGCGCATCCTTGATACCGATATAGTTGTTCAGAGACTTGGACATTTTTTGTACGCCATCCAAACCTTCCAAAATCGGCATCGTCAGAGTGCACTGTGGTTTTTTGCCATAATGCCCCTGCAGGGTCCGCCCCATCAGCAGGTTAAACTTCTGGTCTGTTCCGCCCAGCTCGATATCCGCTTCCATGACCACAGAGTCATACCCCTGCACCAGAGGATAAAGAAATTCATGGATGGCAATCGGCGTTCCAGACTTGTAACGATCTTCAAAGTCATTACGTTCAAGCATGCGCGCAACAGTCTGCGTTGCCGCCAACTTAATCATATCCGCAGCGGACAACTGCCCCATCCATTCGGAGTTGAATAACACTGTGGTTTTTTCAGGGTCCAGAATTTTAAAGACTTGCTCTTTATAGGTTTCCGCATTCTTTGCGATATCTTCGGGAGACAATGGTGGACGCGTTGCGCTTTTGCCGGTAGGATCACCAATCATCGCAGTAAAGTCTCCAATCAAGAACAATACCTCATGCCCAAGATCCTGGAACTGCTTCAACTTATTAATCAGAACCGTGTGCCCGAGATGCAAATCCGGAGCAGTCGGATCAAAGCCGGCTTTAACCCGCAAAGGCTTACCAGATTCAAGCTTTTCGACCAGTTCTTTTTCTACCAAAATTTCTTCCGCGCCGCGTTTGATTAGCGCCAATTGTTCATCTACTGATTTCATTTGTCTTTCTTTTAAAAAATTCTGTTCAAATTAATTTTTATGGCACTTATTAGCCACACAAAACCGTATCCGTATTCAATGACAATTTCCCTGTCAATTCCGACACGGTTTGATAGCCATGTCGTTGCATATAGTCGGCAATCCCCTTGGTCACCTTTTTCACCAACAACGGGTCTTTCGCCATGGCCGTTCCAATCGCAACCATTGAAGCGCCGGCCATTAAAAACTCAATCGCATCTTCCGCCGAGGCAATACCCCCCAAACCGATGATCGGAATATTATGCTGTTTGGCAACCTGGTAAACCTGATGCACCTTCAAAAGCGCGACGGGTTTGATCGCCGGCCCAGAAAGCCCGCCCTGATTATTTCCCAGAGTCGGCATGCCGGTATGAATATCAATCTGCATCCCCATCAAAGTATTAATCGCCGATAACATATCCGCCCCTGCGTCAATCACTCTTCGAGCACCTTCAGCGATATCCGTCTGGTTCGGGGACAGCTTGACGATCAAAGGCTTGGCCGTATTAGCGCGACAGGCCTCGACCACTTTCGCTGCCATATCCGGATCATTACCGAATGCCGCGCCGCCCTTTTTAACATTCGGGCAAGAGATATTCACTTCGATCGCCGGCAAATCCGTCTGATCGAACAACCTGACCACTTCGGCATACTCTTCAATCGAGGAACCGGAAACATTGATAATGAATCGTGATTCCGTCAAATCCAATTTCGGCAAATAGTCTTCAATAACACTTTTCGCACCCGGGTTTTGCAACCCGATTGAATTCAACAGCCCGCAAGGAGACTCCATCACTCTCTCCGGCCTATTCCCCAACTTCGGTTCCAGCGTAGTGCCCTTCAAAAACACTGCACCGATATCTCTATTGGAAAAACCCGAGACGGACTGGTATTCTATGCCGTACCCTGCATTACCGGAGGCCATGGCAACTGGGTTGCTAAACGGTATCCCCGATAAATTTACCGATAAATCGACCAAATCATTCACCATATAAAAAAGTTATAAACATGATACACATCATATTGTACGAACCTGAAATCCCTCAGAACACGGGCGCATTGATCCGCTTAAGCGCCAATATGGGTGCGCATTTGCACTTAATCAAACCCTATGCTTTCGACCTGAGCGAAAAAAAGGTGCGCCGAGCCGGATTGGACTACGCCGAACTCGCCAACCTGCACGAACATGAAAGCCTGGAAGACTGTTTGGCAACCGTGCAACCCAATCGCGTGTTTGCATTGACCACAAAAACCACGCGCTATTATACAGAACCCGACTTCGAAAACGGAGACGCTTTTTTATTCGGCCCGGAAACTCGTGGCTTGCCAATGGAAGTCATCACTGGCTTGCCGGAAGATCAACGCCTGACCATCCCAATGATTCCAGGAGGCCGCAGCCTTAATCTGGCAAACGCCGTTTCGGTCGTTGCTTATGAAGCTTGGCGACAGCTTGGCTTCGAAATGAACCTTTAACCCCGCCTGGCAGATTTTCAATGAAAGGATTCGGACTTCAAGCGTCGAGACAATAAATTCTCGGCGGCTTCTTGAGCGGAAATATGACCAGACACTAACTGGTAAACCTGCTCAGCAATCGGCAAATCCAGCCCCTTTTCATCAGCCAAGGACTTTACCACTTTGACCGCCTTGACCCCTTCAACAACCTGGCCAATTTCTTGTTGCGCAGCGCCCGCTGACACCTTGGAAGATGCCAACTTCAATCCAAACCGGCGGTTCCGGGAAAGGTTATCGGTACAGGTCAAAACCAAATCCCCCAACCCCGCGAGCCCCATCAGCGTTTCCGGCGATGCGCCGTATAATTCGGCAAACCGCATCATCTCCGCCATGCCTCGCGACACGATAGCGGCACGCGCATTCGCGCCCAGCCCTAAGCCGTCACTGACACCAGTGGCGATGGCCATAATATTTTTATAAGCCCCTCCGACCTCAACGCCAGCCATATCCCCCTGAGTATAAACCCTGAAAGCTTCGTGATGAAACAGGCCCGCCCAATAAGCCGCTTCGCTCTCATCGGTCGAGGCACTGACCATCGCCGTCGGTAAACCTTTGGCTACTTCATCAGCAAAAGTCGGTCCGGACAGGACGGTAAAATGGCAATCCGAACAAAAGTCGTCTTGGGCAACCTGATGCAAAAGTTTACGGGTTTTCGGCTCAAACCCCTTGGTCGCCCAGGCGATATGCTTTTGTTTGAAATCGACAATCGCAGCGACTTTGGACAACACTTCGCGAAATGCATCGCTTGGCACGACACATAAAATAGCATCGGCATCAGGCAGAATGGTTGCCAACTCCGAAGAGATTCGAAGTTCGTCCGGGAATGAAATACCGGGCAGGTAGCGTTTATTTTCGCGATCGGCTTTCAGTTGCTGGACATGCTGGAGATCATGAGACCATAAACAAACCTGCTGTCCCGAGCGAGCCAAATGAATCGCCAAGGCCGTTCCCCAGGCGCCTGCGCCTAAAACAACCACTTTATTATCCACCACCTTCTTTAACGGCATCTTCTCGCTTATTGCTGAGTTTCAGCAGCTTGCTGCTCTATATGGCTGGCAAACATCGCATCGAAATTTACCGGCTCCAACATCAATTGAGGGAAGCCACCTTTAGACACCAGACTCGAAACCGCTTCTCGCGCATAAGGAAATAAAACACTCGGGCACTGTGAGGCCAACAAATATTGCAATTCTTCTTCACTGAAACCGGCAATCGAGAAAATGCCCGCCTGCTCGACTTCACACAAAAACGCGGTTTTATCTTCAATCTGAGTTGTTGCGGTAACACGCAACAATACATGATAGGTATCTTCTTCCAATGCCGAGCTTTCGATATTCAGATCGACTTCCAACTGCGGCTGAAATTCCTGCAGAAAAACTTCCGGGGCATTCGGCGACTCGAAAGAAATATTTTTGGTGTAAACCTTCTGGACCTGAAAGCTTTGCTGTACGCTGTTTTCTTCTGACATGATTATTCCTTAGCTGTTTTCTGACAGGAGTTTATCAAGCTCGCCGGATCTCTCCGCTGCCGATAAATCGTCGAATCCACCGATATGGTGCTCACCGACGAACACCTGCGGAACCGTATTACGGCCGGTCTTTTCTTCCATCGCTTGCCACATGGCGCGATCACTGCCAACATTGATTTCTTGATACTTCAGACCTTTACTGTTCAACAGGTTTTTAGCCATATTACAAAACGGACAGGTTGCAGTCAGGTAAATTGTAATTTCGGGCATGCTCAGGCTCCCTTGTTTTCTTTTTTTAGTTTTTTTTTAGAAACCGGCTTATTCACAGGCAATCCGGCATTTTTCCAGGCCATGATCCCGCCACGAAGGTTATTAACTTTGGTAAAGCCGTTCTTCACCAGCAATTTGGCCACGCTTGCAGAACGCGCACCAGATTGGCAATAAACCAACACATCTTCATCTTTATGAGAGGCTAAAGAGTCGATCTTTTTTGCCACTTCACCAGATGAGATATTTTCCGCTTCGCCGATAAAGCCTGTTTTGTATTCTGCTTCGGTTCTGACATCCAATACCCAGGCACCCGAATTATAAAGACGCACTGCGTCGTCTTCGCTGACAGCTTTAAAGCCGGAAATCTTATCGCCGTAATAAGTGGAGACCAACATCACGACGATGACTGCCAAAGCAATAAAGAGAAAAATTTGCTCTTGTACAAATTCAATAAACATTCACATTACCCTACTGGAGAACTATCTATAATTTTTCAAAGCTAATGATTTTAACAGTGAAACTCGTTACAATAAACGTATATTTCTAGGTTTTAACCAAATTTGTGTAATTTACCTAAAACCAACATTTCGAAACAGGAAAAACCATGACTGAAACCGTACATCTAAAACATCGCCCGACCGGTTTGATCATCCTTGACGGATGGGGGCACCGTACAGACACCAAGTACAATGCGATCGCCCAAGCGAACACGCCAAACTGGGACAAACTCATGGCGTCTCATCCGCACACATTGATCAACACCTCTGGGCTGGCGGTAGGACTCCCGGAAGGCCAAATGGGGAACTCCGAGGTCGGGCACATGAACCTCGGTGCCGGGCGTGTCGTTTATCAAGAACTGACCCGTATCCAGAAAGACATTGATGACGGACGTTTCTTTCAGAACAATGCCCTATTGAAAGCCATTGACTCTGCAATTGACCGCGATCGCACAGTACACATTCTGGGGCTGTTATCCGACGGCGGAGTGCACTCGCACATCAACCATATTAAAGCGGCCATTCAAATGGCACATGAGCGCGGTGCTAAGGTTGAACTCCATGCCTTTACCGACGGACGTGACACCTCTCCGCAAAGCGCATTACAGTACATTGAAGAAATCGAAGACTTCATGAAGCAAATCGGCGGCGGCAGAATCGCCTCGATTACCGGTCGTTACTTTGCTCTAGACAGAGACAATCGCTGGGATCGCGTTCACAAGGCCTACGATGTGATTGCTTGTGGCATCAGCGAATTCGAATACAACACGGCAACAGAAGCGGTTGAAGCAGCCTATGCTCGCGGCGAAAATGACGAATTCATCCAGGCAACACACATCGCTCAAGATGACGGTTCCAAAACGCATGTCAGAGACGGTGACTCGATCATCTTTATGAACTTCCGTTCTGACCGCGCACGCCAGTTGACGGAAGCCTTTATCATGGACGATTTCGGCGATTTTCATCGCTGCAAGACACCGGTACTGTCGGCTTTTGTCACCTTGACTGAATACAAAAAGAATTTCGAGAAGTTCGGGGCCCTGATTGCTTATCGCCCAACCAAACTTCGCAACACCTATGGTGAATATGTCGCCAAAAAAGGACTGAAACAGTTACGCATCGCCGAGACGGAAAAATATGCGCACGTCACCTTCTTTTTTAACGGCGGCATCGAAGAACCGAACAAAAACGAATCCCGCATTCTGATTAACTCCCCGCAGGTTGCAACCTATGATTTGCAGCCGGAAATGAGTTTGCCGGAATTAACCGAAAAACTGGTTGCAGCGATCCGTTCCGGAGAATTCGATACCTTTATCTGCAATATCGCCAACCCGGACATGGTAGGACACACCGGTGTCATGGAAGCTTGCATCAAAGCGGCAGAGGCCGTCGACCAAGCGCTGGGGCAAATCCTCGATGCATTGGAACAAGCGGGTGGTGAAGCCATTGTTACTGCAGACCACGGAAACATGGAGCTGTTGTTCGATGAAAAGAAAAACAAACCATTGACGTCTCATACAACGCTACCGGTCCCCATGGTTTATTTTGGCAACAGAACCTGCTCGCTGAAATCCGGCGGAGCCTTATGTGATGTGATCCCGACCCTGTTCGACATGATGGACATCGGACAACCGACGGAAATGACCGGACAGTCATTGTGTGAGTTCAAATAGCGTTTCGCCCTCATCAAAAGACGGCGAAACCAATCCGTAAAATAGATTGTTTCAACAAGCACAAGTCCGCATAACTTACGCGGACTTGTGCTTTGTTTCTTTTAGGATGAAGCAGCAACTTAGATTGTTTTTTTCATTGTTTCAATTTATAATTTCGCACCATTTTTTACTTTTTCACCGCGGAAAAATAACAAACAGAACATAAAAAATACTGTTATAACAACAGGTTACCATTATACAGGAAACTGATTATGAACTCTTTAAACCGATTACAAGGTCTATACTCTCCTGAATTTGAAAGAGAGAACTGTGGTTTCGGTATGATCGCCCAAATGGACGACAAGCCAAGCCACTGGGTAGTGCAAACTGCGATTGAGTCGTTAGCAAACATGACTCACCGCGGAGGTGTTGCCGCAGACTGTTGTACGGGTGACGGCTGTGGTCTATTGATCAAAAAGCCGGATCAGTTCCTAAGAGAAGAGGCCGCCGCGCTTGGTTTCAAACTGGCAGACATCTATGCCAGCGGAATGGTCTTTTTAAACCAGAATGCCGAGAAAGCACAGTTTGCGCGCAGCACCATCGAGAAAATGCTGAGTGACAAAGGTCTGGAAGTAGCCGGCTGGCGTAAAGTGCCTGTCGACTCGGGCGTATTGGGTGAACAAGCTGCCAGCATGGAACCTTTGATCGAACAGGTTTTCGTCAATGCACCGAACGGCATGACAGAAGACAACTTCAACCGAGCTTTGTTCGTTGCGCGCCGTAAAGCGGAAATGACGATCGAATCGGACGATAAGACCTTCTACATTGCTTCGTTAAATAGCCAGCTATTGTCTTATAAAGGGCTGGTCATGCCGAAGGAATTGCCGCAGTTTTACTTGGACCTGAATGATGAACGCTTCGCGTCTTCATCCATTTCCTATCACCAGCGTTTCTCTACCAATACTCTGCCACAATGGCGCTTGGCACAGCCGTTCCGCTATCTGGCTCACAATGGGGAATTAAACACCATTCGAGGCAACCGTAACTGGGCATTGGCACGTCAAAGCAAATTCGAAACCCCATTGATTCCGGACCTTTCCGAACTAAAACCCTTGGTGGCACAAGAAGGTTCCGATTCCAACTCGCTGGACAACATGTTGGAAGTCCTGATGATGGGAGACATGCAGGTCTTCCAGGCATTGAG
>JAWVWZ010000050.1:0-8143 GCA_033723505.1 Hydrogenovibrio sp. | reverse complement strand
GAGTTTCTAAGCATATCTTTAATTTGCCAACTGTTTATAGGCCTGTACTTTTTGATAAACCTTCAACAAATTCATGTGATTTGAACTATTCCGAAAAGCATCCATCCCGATATCCATTCCGCCAAAGAATTGTTCTCCCTCAATACACGACCAAGCCAGATTTACCGTTTCTTCGCCGAACAACATTGCCTGAACGGTTTTTGCATGACACTCCGATGTCTCGTTGAGAATCGCTTCCAATGCAAAACTCATGGCCTTGTACAAAAGACGCATTGAATCGTCATCAATAAAATAAAAACAATCCTGTAACCGTTCATAAGCCGCGTCATAATCCTGTATCGCCAACAGACACCACATCTCGAGCTCGACCACCTTGAGCTTCTTCCAATAGCTGTCGCCATCCGGTAACAAACCGATTAAGTTGGCCACACCTTGATGGTCGGCCAATCCCAGTTGATCGATTTCTTCCAGCGCCCATTCGAACCGTTCAACAGTCAGGTCTGTCGACAAAGTTTCTAAAATCTCTCGTAAATGTCGCCCCTGATTCTGGTTATTGTCAATCAGCTCGGAGAACGGAAAAACTTCCGACATGCCGGGCACAACAACCCGACACGCATTGACACCAAAATGCTCATAGTTCGCCACATAAACATCCGTACCCTGCTCATGCACTTTACGCACAAGGTAATCGAACTGAGCCGCCGTATCACCGGTAAAATCCCACTCAACAAAATCGAAGTCATAGTCATGCGAAATGAACCGCGCATGAATCAAACCGCTGGAATCGATAAAGTGATTTTCGATATTTTCATCGTCCGCCACCAGCGCCTGATCGAACACCGGCGTTTGAAATCCATCCAGCAACTCAAGGCTTCGGCCTTGCAAGGATTCGGTTAAGGTTCTTTCCAGCGCCACTTCGAAAATCGGATGCGCGCCGAAAGACGCAAAACATTGCCCGCTCTTTTGCTCGAACAAGGTCACATTCATCACCGGAAAATGGCCTCCTAAGGACGCATCCCGAATAGAGACTCTGATTCCCTGTGCTTCCAATGCTTTTCGCGCCTGCACAACCTGTGGGAATTGTTCGATAATTGCTTCCGGTACTTCGGGCAAACAAAAGTTTTCGGTCAGAATCCGCTTCTTGACCCAGCGTTCGAACACTTCCGACAAGCCTTGAACCTGAGCTTCCAATGCATTATTCCCCGCGCTCAAGCCATTACTGGCGTAAAGGTTACTGAACAAATTCATCGGGAAATAAATGGTTTCTTCTGAAGAGACCTGAGTCATTGGCAGACAACGAATGCCTTCCAAACGATCGTTCAAACTCAGAAAATCGCTTGCTTCCAACTCATCGTCCGGATCATAAACCGACCAGAGTTCCGGACTAAGGCACTTTTTAAAGTCTTCGACAGGATAAATTTTTTCATCCGGAAAATAGAGCATATCATCGGTGGACACTGACTCACCCAGCAATGACATTTCAAGATAATAGTCAGAGAAGAAATAGTTGGTTTCCAGTCGCTCAAAAAACTCACCCAAGGCACTGGCCAAACATGCTTTGCGGCTAGCTCCCTTGCCATTCGTAAACAATGCATTGCAAAACCGGTCTCGGATGTGCACGGAATAAACATTCGGCACCGGATTCAGCCAGGAAGCTTGCTCAATATCAAACCCCGCCTTTTCCAGCAATCCCTGCATCTTAAAAATCGAGTCTTCAAGACAGGCATCCTTACCCTTGATATACGTTTGTTCAACCATGCATTACCTCCGAAAAATCATGCGATTATATAAAAATTACTTATCAAAAAAATAAAAAAAATAAAATAGCCTTACGGAAAAACCGAGTAAACTGGTAAGAAATCCATTCATGAATGATTTAATGTAGAGGTGAGCAATATGTTTCGCAAATCAATCATTCTGATCACTTGCTGTATGAGCTTTTCCGTTCACTCTAGCGTGATGCCCCATCCGGGTAAAACCCTTCACGATGAAGCGCATTGTATGCGGTGTCATGCAAAAATCGGTTACAACACCCAACACACCACCAAAAGAAAGATCGGTTCAATTAAAGATTTAAAAAAGGCCGTGACCTTTTGCAACAATCAATTGAATACAGGTTGGTTTGACGATGAAATTGACGAGGTGGTTCAGTACCTGAATAAGACTTACTATAAATTGCCGAATTAAAAAAGCGGTCTTATCGACCGCTTCTTCTATTGAATCAATGAACCTTAACCCCTAGCGATTTCAGTTTCGACTTGAGCGAAGCCAAAGCTTTGGGATCGGAATCCTCAATACCATCTTCCATCAAACAATCGGTCGCATTCTTAACCGCTTCATCAATGGCATCGACAAGAAAATAGGTTTTCATGGATGCATTGATCGCTTTCCAGTCACGCTTTTTGGCTCGCCAGAGTTTGTTAAGATGCGGATCGTTTTTCAAAACTTTTGCAATATGATCAAACAATTTATTCAAGTGCGGCACCGATTCGTTTGGCATGTAAGGACGACCAGTATTATTTTCGTAATAGCTTTCTCGATCGAGAATGGCAATATCGAATGCAGGGTTGATGCCCGGCATATCAGCTGAAATCGCTTCATGCTGTGCCGTTTCCAGGCGGTCGACCGATAAGACCGGCGCATGAGACTTCCAACGCGAATAGGTTACATAAATATTATAACGGTCGATATAATGCATTTGACCATAGTTCAGAGGAATGGCATTACTGGCAGGGACGATGTATTGCAAATCTTGGGTTCTCAGTTTTTTAGTGTCTTTCCCCCAGATTTCCCAACCGGATTTTCCGGTTTCCTGACCTTGAGAATCTACCGCGATAGGCACACAGGAAACGCCATAGTCATGCCCTTGGACATAATCACGGACAGCGATCTGATAATCACCTTTCGGGGTAATTTTACGGACCACACCGATGATATAAGCATCATCCTTAATATTGCTGGCGGGAAACCCGACCAGAATAGTATCCCCAACCTTAAACTTCTGTGCCATTGCCTGAGAAGCGAATCCCAAGGCTGCCAACGTCAAGACGAGTACTTGAATAATTTTTTTCATAATCTTTATTTCTTAATAGATTCCAAATGAGTGCGTGATTGCAAAGAACTTCCGTCGATAGCCATCATTATAAATGAAACTATTCACAGAAAGTGTGGATAAAAATGTGAGAAACCCTCGTATAAAACCAAAAAACCACCGGATACCAACCTGTTAGCAGCCCCTGCCTAAAATTTATACAGCACGGGGTTTTTCAGCAACATCGTTGCGCAAATAAACCGGTACAGGTACCTGCTCGGTCACCGGTTTTGCATCATGAATACGCTGACTGGCGACGGCAGCAACGGCTTCAGCCGAAGGGTAAGCTTCAATCCATTTCGGCAATGCGTCAACGACGGCTGGGAATTCAGGACCTATATCCCCAATCCCCAGATCCGCCGGGTTCGAGTTTAAAAATGCTAAAGCCCCCTGCTCTGTCAATAACTTGGGGGGTTCACTGCTCAAATGTCCCTGTTCAATGGTGCAAACCTGACAATAAAGTTCTTGCATTCTCGCATCCAAACTGGCAAACACGGGTGAAACCTGGGTTTGCTGCCAAGCCTGCCAGGCAAGCGCTTCCAGGCTGGTCACCGAAATGACCGGCTTTTGCCACCCGAACGCCAATCCTTGGACAACACCGGCTGCGATCCGCACGCCAGTAAAGGCACCAGGGCCATCACTAAACGCCAGCGCATCCAAAGCACTTCCGGAAATGTTCGCCTGTTCAAACACCCTTTCCACCATTCCCAAAATCAAGTTCGCATGCCTTTGCGGTGCCATTTCAAACTGTGTGTAAAACCGGTCATCCACTAGCAGACTGACCGAACAGGCTTTTGTCGAAGCATCCAGTGCGAGGATTTTCATTTTATTTTTCCGTTACTCATTCGATTCAATATTCATTAATAGCTCTTTGGCCTCTTCCGGTCGGTAAACCCATCGAAACGGCGGTAAACTTCCAATCACGATTTTACCATAGGACTTCTGTGAAATTCTTGGGTCGCAAAGTACCAGAACGCCTCTGTCTTCTGTTGATCTTATCAAACGGCCAGCGCCTTGTTTCAAGGCAATAGTGGCTTCGGGGATCTGAAAATGGAAAAATCCATTCAACCCCTTCTGCTTAAGAGCCGACTCACGCGCCTGGACGACCGGGTCATCCGGAGGGATAAATGGAATCCGGTCGATCATCACCAACTTCAAGTCATTTCCTTTAACATCCACCCCTTCCCAAAAGCTGCTGGTCCCCAGTAAAATCGCCTCATCCGATTGCTTGAACTTTTCAAGCAATTCACTCTTCGGCGCATCTCCCTGAGACAACAGCGTGCCCTGCCAATGTTGTGCCAAAATTCCCTTGGCTTCCAATAGCGCCTTATGACTGGTAAACAACAAAAACGCACAGCCTTTGCTCGCAATCAATAACGGCCATACCGCTCTAAGACAAATTTTCACATAATCCGGTGATTTCGGATCCGGCAACCCGACCGGGTGATAGATCAATGCCTGGTGCTCATAGTCGAAAGGGCTTTCCCATTGATGGGCTTTGGCATCCTGTAACCCCAAACGCTGAATGAAATAGTCAAAACTATGGTTAATACTCAATGTCGCCGAAGTGAAAATCCAGGCCCCGCCCAATAAATCTCGCTGACGACTGAAAGGGTCGGCCACACTCAAAGGCGTTAAGTGCAATCGAAAACGCACTTGAGAAGATTCGACCCAGCGAATTTTATTTTCCGAGCTGGAGGTCAACCAGGTATTCAACTGAGATTCAAACTCCTGGGTACGCTTATAGGTTGCCGATAAAGACTTGCCTCTTTCGACAAGCGGTTTGATCTGTTCGATTAAACGGGTTAATTGATTTCTGACCGCTTCCAAGGTTTTGATGCCGGACTTGGAGAGTTCAAACTCTTCCCAGTTCCAACGGCGCTCCCATTTGCCGAGAGCCTGATTGAATTTTTGTATCGCCTCTTCCAGTAATTTGGTTTGATCAATGACTTCTACTGACTCTGGTGACTCTTGCTTAATGGCATTCTTGATATCTCTGGCGAGCTCTTCAAGCTGTCCTCGACTGAGGCTAAATCCTAGAAACTGAGCGGCGATATCGGGCAACTGGTGGGCTTCATCGAAAACATACACATCGGCCTCCGGTAAGAGCTCACCGAAACCATTTTCCCTTAATGCCAGGTCCGCGCAGAAGAGATGATGATTGACCACCAGCACTTGTGATTCAATGGCTTCCTGCTTGATTTTAGGATAGAAACAATCCGTGTCCGCATGACAACCATTCGCCTGACAGAACTCCAGACGAGCGCAAACGCGGTGCCAGATCGGATCGTTCTCATCTAAATCCGTCAATTCAGACTTATCCCCTTTCAAGGTTTTTTCCTGCCAATCATGAATCAGCGATAATTTTTTCCAAACCGATTTAGGGTGTTGTTCCGCCGTTTCGGCGATTTCAAGTCGTTGCGGGCACAGATAATTTTCCCGACCTTTCAAAAGCCTGGCCTGGCCTTCGACTTCACAGAGCTTCATCAATAAAGGTAAGTCCTTTCCGATAAGCTGTTCCTGAAGGGTCTTGGTTGCGGTGGAAATGATGATTTTTTTGCCCGACAACAGTGCCGGTACCAGATAAGCAAACGTTTTGCCCGTCCCGGTGCCCGCTTCGGCGAGCAAAGTCGATTTTTCGTGGATGACTGTCGCAATCGTTTCTGCCATATCCAATTGCGACTGCCTGGGTTCGAACCCATCTATAGAATGGGATATAACACCATCATCGGCAAAAAAGGAGCGGGTTTTTCGAACTAAAGACAAGGAATCGACTCTTATTCTCGCAATGGACTGAAAAGGATTCGGACCCCCTATTAAACTGGCTCCGCTTGGCAAAAAGCTTTTCTTTCAGAAGAAATGCCTTTTTCGTTCAGAATTCTAACAAATATCCTCTATAAAGCTAGACATTACTGAAAAAATCGGTACAATTCCCACTTTCAAATTTGAAACCCTTGCTTCGGCAAATTAAATAATTGGATATAGCTATGAAAATTCTATCATCATTGAAATCAGCGAAAACACGTCATAAAGACTGTCAGGTTGTTAGACGTCGTGGGAAAGTTTACGTTATCAACAAAACCAACCCAAGATTCAAAGCTCGCCAACGTTAATCCTGGCGAACGCTGAAACAAAAAAGGCACCTGATCAGTGCCTTTTTTTATGCCTGGAACTTTTTCACTCCAGGTGTTCCCCCCCTGCCTGGCAGGTCTTTACCTAGCTCTGCTGGTAGTACTTTTCTTCGACTTTTTTGATGGTATCGACGATCAAAGCAGTATCAACCTTACCGACAAAGAAATCAGCCCCCATTGAAATCACTTCTCGACTGTTGTTCTCACTGGTCATAGAGGTATGGACGACAATTGGCAAGCCTTTTGTCTTAGCGCCCTCCCGAATTTCTTTAATCACCGTATGCCCGGATGCTTCAGGCATCTCTAGGTCGGTAAAGACCATGGATATCCCATCGAGTGAATCCAGAGACTGTAGATAGTTCAACAACAGTCGTCCATTATCAAAAGCTTGATGCTTCAGTCCTAATTGATCAAAAACCATCCCCATGTATTGCTGAATGGATTTGCTGTCCTCTGCAAATAAAATCGTGCGATCTTTTATGGCTGGTGAGAACTCATGTTCACCGGAAGAAACTGTCTTGGCTGACGAAAAGATTTTTTCCGCCATGGTCGGCATCGCTTCGATCAACAGTTTTTCGATATCGAGGATAAAGCACAGAGTTTCGCTGTTTTCCAAATAAGTGTGATTGACGACCTGATTGGTATCGACATTGACGTTATAGTTGGTGGCTGGCTTGATATCCGACCAATCCTTCTCCTCAACGCCATGGATATGAGCGACCCGCAACCCGATCAGATTGCGACTGAAGTCAGAGACGATAATAATCGACTTCTCCTTTTCAGCTTCACTCATCTCGAAGCCCATCCATCTCGGCAGATTGATGACCGGAAGGTACACACCCCTCAATTCGATCATACCTTCGATCAGAGGCCCGGATTCAGGCATTTCCGTCAATTCGAAGACCTTCGCCTCCAACACTTCCCTGACCTTAAAGACATTCATGCCATAATAAGGTGGCTGCCCCTGTTCATGAGGGAATTGCACCTGAAAAATCATCAGACTCAACTGATTATTCTTACTGAGTTGTGCGGTTTTTTCGACTTGCTCTAAGGTTGTGCTCATGAAGATCACCTGATGTTCAACGTTGAAACAATTAAATAAGATAACAAAAGTTACGCGGGTTTCCACCCTTTGAGCATAAAATTTTGTCTACAAGAAGGCTTTGACGGGCTTGAAAGAATGACGATACCCTTCAATTAGCCCCAGACGTTCAAGCGCTTGCAAATGAGACTGGGTCGGATAGCCTTTATGATTGGCAAACCCATACTCGGGATATAGCTTGTCCAATTCCCGCATTTCATCATCACGATGCACTTTCGCCAGAATCGAGGCCGCACTGATGGAAAGCACCTTGCCATCCCCCTTCACCACCGGCTCGCATTGACAATCCAGTTGTGGACAACGGTTACCATCCACCAACACTTTATCAAAAGGGGTGACCAGTCCTTCCACAGCCCGCTTCATCGCCAACAGCGTCGCATGCAGGATATTGAGTTGGTCAATCTCTGCTGGGGAAGCAAACGCAACACAATAATCCAAGGCTTCGGCCTGAATCGCTTCCGCCAGATATTTTAATTTCTTTTCCGACAGTTTTTTGGAGTCTTTTAGAGGCAAGGCACACCCGTCCGGCAAGATCACCGCGGCAGCAACGACGTTGCCGATTAACGGCCCCCGCCCGACTTCATCCACGCCAACCAGCCGACTGATCGGATGACAGGGTTCGGTCAGTTCGATGCTGAGTTGTTCCATTGACATCAAACGGACACCTCCATCCATTCCACAATTGCCTCTGCCGCTCTTTCCGAGGCATCCTGTTTCAACAAGCTGTACTGACGCTCAAATTCTTCGATCTGCTTGTCTCTTAAGCCCCGGTTGGAAATCAACTTGCCTAATGCCAACGCGATTTTGTTCGGTGTTGCT
>JAWVWZ010000049.1:0-8145 GCA_033723505.1 Hydrogenovibrio sp. | reverse complement strand
GTCGGAATAGAGCGTACCTGAAACATACCAGCCAGTTCCTGCTGTTCTTCGACATTAACTTTCGCGAAAACGATGTCCGGATGTTTTTCGGATACGGCTTCGAAGATTGGCGAGAATTGTTTACAAGGGCCGCACCATTCCGCCCAAAAATCGAAAATAACGATTTCGTTATTTGTGATGGTTTCTTCGAATTGCTCTGCAGTTAAGTTGATAGTCGACATTTGCGGCTCCTAGTGATTGACGGTGGCTTAAGTTTGTGGATTGCCACCTTGAGTTAATAAAAGAGGATTGAGATGCTTCTTGAGCGTTGCTTCGTCCAAATCCGTCATCTCTTTGGCGACTTCCAAAACCGGGCGACCGGTCTGGTAAGCCGTTTTTGCGATGGCAGCCCCGGTTTCGTAACCGACAATCGGATTGAGAGCGGTAACTAGAATCGGGTTGATTTCGAGGGCTTCCTGCAGTTTGGATTCATTGACCGTAAAGCCATCGATGGCTTGCTCAGCCAGTTGAATGGCAGAATTCGCTGCAATCTCAAGGCTTTGCAGCAGGTTTGCGGCGATCATCGGCAGCATGACATTCAACTGGAAATTTCCGGATTGCGCGCCTACTGTGATAGCGGTGTGGTTCCCCATGATTTGTGCGGCGACCATACAGACGGCTTCCGGAATGACCGGGTTGACTTTCCCCGGCATGATTGAGCTGCCCGGTTGTAGAGCCGGCAGTTGAATTTCGCCTAAACCGGCCAAAGGTCCGGAGTTCATCCAGCGCAGATCGTTGGCGATTTTCATCAGGCTGGCGGCCAGTACATTCAGTTGTCCGCTTAATTCCAGAGCGGTGTCTTGCGAGCTCAGTCCGACGAAAAAATTCTCCATCGGTTCGAAAGGCACGGCGGTAATGGTAGACAGGTTGGCGCAGACCAGGCCGCTGAATGCCGGATCGGCGTTGATGCCGGTGCCGACGGCGGTGCCGCCTTGGGGTAGCTTGTGCAATCGCTTTTGCGTGTCTTGGAGACGCTGAATATTATCTTCGATCAGATGACGCCAGGCGGAAATTTCCTGACTCAGAGTGACCGGTGTGGCGTCCATCAAGTGCGTACGTCCGGTTTTGACGATGTCTTTGACCGCGGCCTCCTTGTCCTTCAAGGAATCGACCAGTCGGTGCAGTGCCGGCAGCAAGGTTTCTTCCAGCTCAATGGCGGCAGCGACATGAATGGTCGTTGGAATCACGTCATTCGAACTTTGGCTCATATTGACATCATCATTGGGGTGGATGTTCTCGGCAGCAATCTGTTTGGCCAGTCGAGCGATGACTTCGTTGGCATTCATATTGGTACTGGTGCCGGATCCGGTTTGGAAAATATCGATTGGGAAGTGTTCGTAATGTTTGCCCTGAATCAACTCTTTGGCGGCGGCTTGAATTGCCGTTGCTTTGGCTTCTGGCAGCAATCCCAATTCAAGGTTCGCTTCCGAACAGGCAAATTTGACGTAGGCTAGCGCCTGGATGAACTTGGCCGGTAAAGGAGTATGACTGATGGGGAAGTTATTGATTGCTCTTTGTGTTTGAGCTCCATATAACGCATCTTGTGGCACCTGTAGTTCGCCCATGCTGTCTTTTTCAATCCGAAATTGATCTGTCATCCGTTCATCTCTTCCAAAAAGTTCTTATAACTGTGTTTTCCAAAAGTTGTCCCCATATAGATAGTGGGAGCAAATTGATTAAATAGTTGGTATTCTATCTTATCAGGGCAAGAAACTCACATACTCTTTGTAAACGGTAAAACGATTAGACGTTATGAATTTTGATCAGAATCGACTGGCCAGACAGATGCTGGATAAAAGCTTGTGGTGGTGCTTGGGCTTGCATGAGAGTGAAGTCACCATCAAGCTGTCCGACAAGTTGCAGGAACGCCTGGGAACCTCGGTCGAGACCTGTGACGAATTTTTAAGTTATATGGTGCCGGAGAGCGCGCATCACTTCATGTCGAAAACCCAGTCCTTGATTGAAGCGGGAGAGGATGGTGAACGGTTTTTGACCTGTCTGGAAATCGACAGTGAAATGATCTGGCTGATCAATGAGTTGCATTATTCTAAGCAGGACAATGCCGAATTTATTTGTGCCACCTGTATCGATGTGACAGAAATGCACGAACTCGAAGAAAAGTTGATTGCCACCAACAGTGAACTGATCATCGAGAAGCTTCAGGCTAAAGAAATTCAATCTCAAAAAGAAAAAGACCTGTTGCGTGAACAGTATAAAAGTCAGACCAAGTTTCTGGCCATGTTAAGCCATGAGTTGAGGACCCCTCTGATGGGGGTTAACAGTTTGATCGATGTCATCAAGCAAAACTCGGCACAAGGAGAGGATATTTCCGATCCTTTGCAAGTGATGCGCCTGACCATTGATCAGCTCAATTTCCTGATCAATGACATTCTGACCTATTCACAAACCGAATCGGAACAGGTGCAGATCCATCCGACTTCCTTTTCGATTGAAGAAATGGCCGAGTATGTCCGTCATCTCACCAAAGCAATCGCCAATGATAAAGGGGTGGTGGTTTCGATTTCGATTAAGGCGGAGCATACCTGTTTCTTCGGAGACTTGTTACGAATTTCGCAGATATTGGTGAATCTGGTCGTTAATGCGATTAAGTTTACCCAACACGGCGGGGTGTTTGTTGAGATTGAAGAGCGTCCCGAAAAACTTCGTTTCACCATTACCGATTCCGGGGAAGGGATTTCAGTCGATCAGATCGAAGATATTTTCAAACCATTCAAGCAGCTTAAGTCTAAAGGCAGTGAGCAGTATCTTGGCTCCGGCTTGGGATTGCCGATCGTCAAACGATTAGTGGATCTGCTAGAGGGGAGTATTAAGGTTGAATCCACTAAAGGGGTAGGCACTTCTTTTATCGTCGACTTGCCGGTTGGCTTTCAGGATTGTCCGGAAACAGCTTCAACGCTGCCTGAAGCGAACTTTGAGATCGACGAAAAACAGAAGCTGATCGATCTGCATGAGCCGGTGAAGGTTTTGATCGCCGACGATTCAATCATCAATCGTAAGGTGCTTGAATTGTTTTTATATGAAATCAATTGTGAGGTCGAGCATGCAGAAGATGGGGTGCAGGCCTGGAACAAGTTTTTGGAAAAAGACTATGATTTTGTCTTCCTGGATATTCAGATGCCGGGAATGAACGGGGTGGAAGTTTGCCAGAAAATCCGGGATTTGGATGATGGTGTCAAGCCGAATCTGAAAGGGATTTATGCGTTGACCGCAGCGCACACCGAACAAGAAATCCTGTCGATGGGCATCGAAATAGACAAGAATATTTTTGATGATTGGATCGAAAAACCCATTTCACAAGACAAGGTGTTGCGAGCGCTCTATACCGAGCTGGTTGAGCGAGAAGAAGTGGCCAAAAAACCTTTGTTGTCAATGGTGCCGGAGATGCTTTCACACCTGATACCACAGTTTGTCGAGTCGACAGATCAAGACTTGAAAAAACTCAATGAGCTTTTCCGTGAGAAGAATGAAGCTGAATTTCGTAAGTTATGCCATAGCTTGAAGGGAAATGTCATGCTGTTCGAGCTGGAAGAAATGTTGGAGGTGATTCAGTTGATCGAGCAAGAATCCTTTGCCGAGAACGAATCCACCCTGCAAGCGTTATTGGATCGACTTAACCAAATTTATTTGCGTTTATATTAATTTTTGGTGAAAGTCGGATATTATGATTATAATATTCTCTTTTGCACGTGAATTACGTCTAATATAAATTGAAAAGGGAATTTTATGGCTAAAGCCAAGCCGACGGTTTTGTTAGCTGAAGATCATGATCTTGTTCGCGCCGGGTTTAAGTCCATTCTAGAATCGGATGGCACGGTTGCAGTGATCGCAGAAGCCAAAGATGGTGAAACCAGTTTAGCATTGACCGAAGAAAAGCAACCGGATATTCTGATTATTGATTTGTCGATGCCGAAGTTAAGCGGTATGGCAGTCATTACTCAGCTCAAGAAAAAGAAGAACCCGGTCAAAATTCTGGTATTGACGGCAGCCGAGGCGCCTAATGTCTGGAAAGAAGTTCTGGATCTTGGTGTGAACGGTGTGGCATTGAAATCCATTTCTAAGCCGGAATTGATTGCCGGGCTGAAGCAAGTCTTGGATGGGGAAACCTTTATCCATTCGGAAATGGAACCGGACTTGAACGCTTATCTGGATGAAATTGAGTCCAGCGCAGCCGAAGAAGATGAACCGAAAAAACCGAAGAAGTTATCGGTGCGCGAGAAGCAAGTGATCAAGCTGGTCGCAGAAGGCTATAAAACCAAAGATATCGCTGAAATGCTGGAAATTTCCGACCGTACAGTCTCCAAACACCGTGAAAATATCATGACCAAGCTGGGCATGACCGCGTCCGCTGAATTGGTGAATTATGCCAGCCACATCGGTTTGCTGAAAGTCGAGTTGGAAGAGATTAAATAAATCGATTTTTACTGACAATAAAAAAGGCGCTTAAAGCGCCTTTTTTAGTTTCTAGGGTTGATTAACGATATTGCCGCAGATACCACCATTCAAAGAATTTTTTCGCAAAATGCATCAGTCGGCAAGGTGGTAGCATCAGCGTCCCTTTCTCGGTGCGTTTGATTAAGATTCCGTGAGAAAGGGTGTCGATAATGCAGACCAGTTCATGTTTGAAGGTGTTCAGAGTTGAACGGCCCGTAAGCTCGTTGACCAGGTTTTCGCTGGCCGTGGTGGCCTGAATATCCGCTGCATGGGCTTGCTTGGCTTGCCAGTCCGGTCCCGGGAAGCTACCGGAGTCGCCAGCGACATAGGTTTTTTCCATGCCGGAAACCTGGCAATACTCATTGGCTTGGATCAAGCCGCCTTCAGAGGTTTTAATTTCCGAACCTTGTACCCATGCCGGACCGGTCATGCCAGGCATGAATAAAATCAAATCGGCGTGGAATTCGCCTCCTTCAGTCATCACTTTATCGGCTTCGAACCCTTTCATTTTGTGGCCCAGGTGGGTTTGAATATCTTTTTCGGCCATCATTTTCAGAACGGCTTCGGGTACTTTGTCGCCAAGGCGTTTGCCGGGCTGGGGAGCCGGATTGAAAAAGATCAGTTCGAATTTGTCACGTCGTCCCTGGCGTCGGAGCAGGGTGTCGATGCCGAACAGGAATTCGAACATTGGCCCGCCACGCATGGCGGAAGGCTCTTTGGGGTTGCCGCCGAAGCCGATCGCGATAGTGCCGCCGTTCATGGCATCAAGCTTGGCTTTGATTTGTTCGGCAGCGGCAATGCCTTCACAAGGTGTGATCGCATGTTCGATCCCGGGCAGTTTTTTGATGAATCTTCCGCCGGTGGCGATGATTAAACCGTCATTTTCAAAGTCGCCTGCTGAAGTGTGGACCATGCGTCCTTTTTGGGAAATATCCATCACACTCGCTTGAATGAAATTCACCTTTTGGCGTTGAAAAAAGCGTGACAGGTCGATTTCCAAATCGACTCCCTTTTTATCTCCCGATGGAATCCAGATGATGCTCGGAAGGTAAGCGAATTTGTCGGAAGGCGCGATGACCGTGATGTTTGCATCCGGCGCTTTTTTTCGGGTTTGCTTGATTGCCGTTAGCGCGGCAAATCCTGTGCCTAAAATGGTAATATTCATGCGGGTTTATTTCCTGTTGAATGTTATCTCGTCATCTCAGTATCATATCGATTAATCGGGCATTTGTGGAATCAATTTTTGTTGATGCCCTGAATAAACCGACTTAATTGGCTCAAGGGTTTCAATAGCAAGATCGCCGCGGCAGAACGGGGAATTTTTTCTCCGCTTGTTGATATTATTGAGGCGAAAAAGTGTAGAATAAGGGCAATTCAACGGCATAGAAAGAGTGCATAAGACATGGTAAAACGTTTGATTCCGGTTTTAATCGCGGGTCTGTTTTTGTTATCAGGGTGTGAAAAAGTTTCCAATACCGCCAAAAATATTCAGTCGGACTGGGTCGGGCTAGACCGTAAGATTGAGATTTACAGTTGCTACAGCGGCAAGCTGATTAAAGTCATCAAAGGCAGTATTCGCTTGAACCAGGACGATAAATTCGCCAATGGCGCGTCGTTTTTGGTCAACGGTAAGAAGTTACATACCAATATGTGTTTCGTCGTGAAAGAAATTGGTATTAAAGAGGAAGAGGTCCCTTAGTTTTGAAGAAGTCGTTATTGTTTTTATTGTTAATTGCCGGCATGGTGTCAGCCTGTAGCAGTGTACAAACCAAAAAAGTGGACGCTACCCATTTTAATTTGACCGATACCTATAATGAGCCACCAAGAGACCTGTACAGTCGGTCGATCGCTTCAAAAGCGGAAGACCTGTGTCCAAGCGGCTATGATGTTCTTTCCAAAAACGCAGCGAAATCTGCGGAGTTCGGGTACGACGACGATCAATGTGCGGCCTATAAAGCGTGTGACTATGTTTTACAGTGGCGTATCGTTTGTGTTGACAGACCGAAAGAACCTTTCTCACTCTTTGGACGTCATTAAGCCGGAAGCCGATACCTTTTTATGTCGAACAGCAAACATTATATTTGGTTGATCGGATTGTGTGCGGTTGCGCTTTGGCAGTTGCCGCAGATTCAAACCTGGCCGAAACCGGTTCAAACCTTATTGTTGTTCGCACCTTATGTCTTTGCCGGCATCGGGATTTTTATCAGTGTCTTCCTGAACCGGATTCAACCGATTTTCATTCTGCTGACCCTGGCGGCATTGAATTTTGCCATGGATTACTTTTTTCCGGCTCGAACGCAATCGACTGACTTCCTGACCGCAACGGCCCTGTTTCCATTGTTAACCCTGTTCCTGCCTCTGAATCTGCTGCTGTGGTCCATCATTCCTGAGAAAGGCGTTTATTCCAAACCCTATACCCTCTTCTGGCTGGGCGTGTTTCTTTCCCAGGCTTATGGTTTGTATTGGTTGATGGACAACTTGCCAATGGCGACGCTGATTCAGATTTCTCAACCGATTAAAGCCGTGGAGCTGAATCTGCCGATGATACCCGCATTGGTGATGATCGGTGTCTGGTTGTTGCTGGTGATGCGAAATGCGATGATCGAACATCCCAAGGTGCTGGATAAGTCGGTGATTTTCGTTTTGATGTTGTTGGCTTACGGACTTAATGAGTTCGGCACTTTCGGCGTTCTGGCATGGTTGTCTTTTATCTCAGTCGGACTGGTGGTGTTGTCCCTGGTATTCGACTCTCATCAGATCGCCCATACCGATCAATTGACCGGATTGAAAGGTCGACGGGCATTGCTGGAAAAATTCCTGGGATTGGGACGCAAGTATTCAATTGCAATGATGGACATCGATCATTTTAAATCTTTCAATGACCGCTATGGTCATGATGTGGGAGACAAGGCTCTGAAACTGGTCGCGAATGAGTTGGCTCGTGTGTCAATGGGACAGCCTTACCGCTATGGCGGAGAGGAATTTACGCTGGTCTTTGCGGGCAAGACGGCCGAACAGGCCAAGCCGGTATTGGAAGAGATGAGAAAAGCGATTGAAAGTGTGCCATTGGAAGTTATGGAAAATGGCGAGAAATCCCAAACCAAAGTGACCGTCAGCTTCGGTCTGGCGCAAAAGTCCAAGGAACACGGTAAGCCGGAGGACGTGATGAAATCCGCGGATGAAGCATTATATCAAGCCAAAAAAGCGGGAAGAAACCGTGTTGTGGTGTATGGCGAACCCGTTTCGCAAACCAAGGCCAAGCCTGCTAGAAATCAGAAAACAAAGAGAGCTTAAAGTATGACGGATACGGCCAGTAAATTGCCCAGAGTCAAAGAGGATTCAAAACTGGAAATCAGTTTCAAGTTGAGTTTATTGGACGACACGGTCGTCGAGCAGACGGAAGCCGATGAGGTCTTTGCATTTCAAATCGGCGACGGCCAATTTCTGAATAAACTTGATGAGCTGCTGATCGGGCTGGAAGAGGGGACTACTGCTAAGTTTTCTTTGACGCCCGAGCAGGCGTTTGGATTGCCGGACCCGGGGAATTTTCAGACGATGAACAAAACGGATTTTCCGGAAGGTATGCCGCTTCATGAGGGGCATGTGATCGGGTTTAATACGCCTGTCGGTGACGAGATTCCCGGCACAGTCTAT
>JAWVWZ010000048.1:0-8349 GCA_033723505.1 Hydrogenovibrio sp. | reverse complement strand
GATGATCGTCTCTCAGAGCAGTTGTTTGCCAAGAAAGCCGATTTTCAACAGGGGCAGTGGCAGTTGTCTGGCGTCACACGCATGGTGTTTGACTGGAAAACCCGTTCGGTCAACCTTTCATCGCCGCACAGCTGGCGGCAGCTGGTATACCAAAAACAACAGTTACCGGCAATGGCCGTGTCGTTACCGGTCAATCCGGAATTACTGCAAAGCTTGCATGTTGATACCCGTTATATGGGCGTTGTGGACTTATATCGTTATATCGATTTTCTCGAAAAGAACGGTTTGGATGCCGAACCTTATCAATTGGCTTTTTGGCGAAAAATGGCGACCCCTTTGGTGATTATCAGCATGGTCTCGCTGGTGTTCCCGCTAATTTTCGGTTCTCAGCGCCAGGTGAGTATGGGGCAACGCGTGTTTGCCGGAATCATGATTGGGATGAGCTTTCATTTACTCAATCAGATTTTTGGGAATCTCAGCGTGGTTTATCATTTGTCGGCCATTTTCGGGGCCTTTTTGCCATCGGTCATTCTGCTGATGATCTCGCTGGTGTTGATGAGGCGGTTGCGTTAGCTCAGGCTGTTCCATGGGATAAAAAAAGCGGCATTTGCCGCTTTTTTAGTAGGTCAATTCTATTTTGACTTGTTGTCGTACGGTTTCAACGCTGATGGCATCCATGCAGACGGGATCGGAGCAAGGGGTCTTGCGGTGATTGGCGGCGCTGACACAAGGGGAGCAGGCCAAGCCGGCGAAAATAGGCGTGCTGTTGCCGAGAGAGCCATAAAGCTTGGGCGTTTCCGGGCCGAATAGAACGAAGGTTTTGAGCGGGGTGATCGATGAAAAATGCCCCGGGCCGGAATCGTTGGTGACCATTAAGGTCGAAATGCTATACAAAATCGGCATTTCCAGCAATTTGAGCTGTCCGGCAAAGTTGATGCAGCGTTCATGTGCGACCTGTTCGCGTAGACTTTCCGCCTCTGCTTTTTCATTCGGAGCGCCGGTAATCAGTACCAGGCAATCGTCGTATTCGGCCAAGATCGACTGCATCAGTTCGATGAATTTTTCTTTCGGCCATCGGCGCTGTGGGAGTAAATCGCTGGCATTCGGGTTAATCAGTACGATGCGATGTGCGTTCGCCTGATACTCTGGATAACACTGTTTAATCTGCTCGCGAATACGTTCCTGCTCGGCATCGCTGAAAGAGACTTGATCCAATCGGGTGTCTTCGTCGGTGATCAGCGTTTTAGCGAAAGGGACTTCCGGCGTTTCCGCTTCCAGTGCATAAATCAGCGAGATAAAATTCTTAGCAATATGGATGTGCGGGTTATAGGCAACCTTATGCGTCAGCATTTCTCCTCGATAGAGGCCTTCGCCGTGGAAGTTGTGGTATCCGACTCGGTTGTTGGCACCACTGAATCCGGTGAGCAGGGCGGATACCCGGGAGAACAGTTCCAGGTCAATTGCCGTATCGATATGGTTTTTTCGGCACCAGAACAAGTAACGAACCGCATCTCGGATCAAGGTGAAAAGGTTGTCTTCGCAGAGGGTGAAGATGTTTTCTTCCGGAATGGTTTTCAGCAAATCCAGGCTGGGCTTGTTTTTCTTGAAAATAACGAAAAACAGATTGGCATCAAATTTTTTTTGCGCCCGTTTCATCGCCGGGTCTGCAATGATGGTGCTGCCCATCTCCGATAACTCAACGAACAGAATGTTTTTGGGGCGGGTCGTTTTTTTGCCCGAGAGAAAGTGGGCCAGCTTGAGCAGGTAGGTCGAGAAGAAAGTCAGGGGAATGCCGACATGATGGTCGATTTTCCGCATTAAGTCTACATTCATGAGGTTTTCCTAAAAAGCGTTTTCAGAATCATTGTGTCTGTGAAATGCTATAGATATTTGTGTTTGCCGCGTAGGTAAAATACCAAACCCGGTAAAGCACTTAAAATCAAAATAATACCATAAAGCAGTGACATCGCGAGGACGAGGTTTTGGTCGATGCCGATCAACAGGAACAAGGCGACCAGTGCCCCTTCGCGAACCCCCCAGCCGGCAAATGAAATCGGAAGGATCGTCAACAGGATGGCCGGCGGAATAATGACCAGGTAATTCACCAGAGGTTCGTTGATGCCGACACTGTGTCCAATGCCGAAGATGGCGATCATCGATAACAGGTGTATCAGAACGGAAAGGCCGAGTTGCTGACTGATGCGCTTCGGCGTGCGGTATATAAAGCGAAAGCGGTTGGACAGCTGATAGAATAGGCGCGTGATTTTGTAACGTTCAAAGAGAGAGAACTTACGAATCAACAGCAGGACAAACAGGCCCAAAATGCCGGCGAATAAAACCAGGTTGATCGACCAGAAGACTTCTTCCGGTAAAAGGTCGTTCTCGATCATATTGGCCATCAGATTGAGTAACAATAAGCCGACCAGTCCGACGATACGGTCGATGAAAACGCCGTAAAAAGCTTCTTTCATCAAACCGCCGTTTGCGGTCAGTTCGGCAATACGATAAGCGTCACCGCCGATGCTGGTTGGAAGCACCTGGTTGAACAGGCTGCCTTTAAAGTAACTGCGAAAATAAAAGCCGAAATCATGATGAAATTTCAACATATCCATAATCAGCGACCAGCGATAGGCGGCGACGGTTTGGCTCAGCATTTGTACGCCCCAGGCCGCCAGCAACAGCCATATATTTGCTTCAAGGATGATTTTCCAGACAGCGGATAGATCGAATTTATAGAAGATAAAGCTGATGATAACAACAGATAAAAGTAGTTTTACGAGGTTGCCCAAATGTTGTCTCCCAGCCGGTTGAATTCAATGAATCGGAAAAATTAAGACGGTATTATCGCAAAATGATGCAAAAACTTCGACTTTAGTTTTGATTTGCTTGCATCTTTTTCACCAATGGCAGTTGCGTGACCCAGCCCTGGTATTGTGGTGCATGAAAATCGGTGCAGTGATAGAAGCTGTAGGTCACAATGGTTGTCTGTAATCGAGTGATCGGAAGTTGTTCGACTTTCCGGCATTGTTGAAAGTGACCGGCACTGCCGGTTGCAGGCGGTTTTTGTTCATAAGAGGGAATGATCAGAATGCCGTCGCTTCCCGATTCCGGGTTCCCATACCATAAGTCGAACTGGTCGAAACGGTTGTCGGTGACATACACTTTTTGTGGATAGGCATACCAGGCAATGCGACTTGCTTGAGACCAGTTGGCGGCAAATAAAGCCGTACCGGGATAACGTTGCTGTAATTTTTGGGCTTCTGCAATGGCTTGAGGCCAGCCATGGAGTTCACGGACGGGATTGTCGTCTGACTTGACCGGCATCCAGGGGAAAGCCAGTTGCGTGTTCAGTAATCCCGCAAAGACCAGGCTCAGTGTTCCGCCAATATAGACGAAAAGCCTTAGCGCCTTGGTTTGCCAATGTTTCCATATCCAATAAACGCTTGATGGCGCGATGAATAGCCATGCCAGTTGCGTCCAGTGAGGTAAACTCATTTCATATCCGGAGTTCATCGCAAACAGTAGGATGACCGGCAGAGAAAAAGCGCCGAGGAGCTTGGTGGAAGGTGAAGCGTTAAACCAGCTTGTCATCATTACCCATAAGCCGATCAGGTAGAGGATAGGGGTATAGAGGGCAAGCTGCGCCAGCTGAGTTTCCAGCACCCGAGACCATTGCCAATCCGTATTATAAGTGCCGTGGTGGATCTGATATAGAAATGAGATCCAGTCGTGTTGATGATTCCAATATAAAACTGGCAGAATCAGCGTCGCAGCGATGAGAACAGCTGTCCATAATCCTTTGTCGGTCAGCCAATACCAGCGTCTCTCGAGCAGAACAACCAGCATTAAAGAAAAAACCAGTACGACTGACGTATACTTTGACAATCCGGCCACGCCTATCCAGATTCCCATATATATCCAGTATTTGAAAGTACCGTGTTGGGTTTCTCTGGCAGACCTTAAGTTGAGCAGGGTCCAAACCACCATTAATGCGGCTACCATCAATGGCGTATCCGGTAGCATGGAGGTGCTGAGGAGCTGGAACATAAATGCGCTGTTAATCAGCACCAGAGTCCAAAATCCGACCCAGCGAAAGTCAGGGTAGAGTCGGGTCGCTAAATGATAGAGAATCCAGTTGGACAGTGCGAAGAATAAAATCGGTAAAATTCTCATCGCTCGGTCGCTGTGCGAGAAAAAGGTGGGGATGGCATTCAACCAACCGACCATCGAAGGGTGGTCAAAATAACTCCAGTCCAGTTTGACACCATAGAGCGCATAATGCGCTTCGTCAACACTCAGGTTGACTTGCCCGGCCAGAAATAGATGCCACAGGGTCATGAAGACAATTAACACCAGGCTATAGGTATAAGGCCGGCTTTGTTGTAATTGAGATCGATAAAAAGGGTTATACATGCTTAATGGTCTGGGCTGTCTTTCTGGTTAAATGGGTCTCAGCCATTCGGGCCGGGGGTTTGTATGAGTGTTTTATAGGGCTCGCCGGCAATTTCCGTGACCATTCTGGGCACGAGATAACCGGGCAACGCTTTTCTCAGATCATCGAAAATCTGCCAGGCGAGGGGGGAAGACACTTCGAAATGACTGGCCCCCTCTACCCGATCCAGTAGATGACAATAATAGGGTAATACCCCCTGGTTGAAAAGCTTTTTGCTTAATTGTTTCAAGGTTTCGGTATTGTCATTCACGCCTTTCAGTAAAACAGATTGGTTCAAAAGTGTGATGCCTGCCGCTTGGTACCGGCGGAATAATGTGTGCGTCGAATCGCTCAATTCGTTGGGGTGGTTGCAATGGACGACCAGGACGACATTGAAGCGGCTGTGGGCAAGGGCTTCAATCCATCCGGATTTGTCGGCCCGTTCCGGTGCAACGACGGGCGTGCGGCTGTGAATTCTCAAGGTTTCCAGGTGCGGAAGGCGTTCGAGTTGCTCCAGCAGGTCGATTAAAGCGTTTTCCGATAAAGTGAAAGGGTCGCCGCCGCTTAAGATCACTTCGTGGATCGACGGAGTCTTTTTCAGGTAATCGAGGGCTTCCTGCCAATGGGCTTTTTTTGCCTGCTCATAAGGGAAATGGCGCCGAAAGCAATAACGGCAATGTATATCACATCTTGGGCTGGTAATCAGTAATGCGCGCCCATGATACTTGTGCAGGAGACTGGGGATCGGGTTGGCCTGCAGGTCTCCGACAGGGTCTTTTGCAAAGCCGGCAGCGGCCACTTTTTCTTTCATGGAGGGCAGAATCTGCAAGAGCAATGGGTCTTGCGGGTTGCCTTTTTCGATCTGTTCGGCGAAATGTTTCGGGACCTTTAAAGGAAAGGGGGACTCCGGATCGATCGAGAGTTGTTCAGCGGACAGTTGGACAAGCCGACAGAGGTCAGCGGTGGATTGAATCATTCAGCGGTTCCTAAGAAAATTGCCCAATATGAGTTGCATCAGTTAAAATATGCGGCTTATTTTACGTTATTTAGAGTTAAGGGCAAATTATGGCGACTTATAGCACGAGTGAATTTAAAAATGGGTTAAAGTTTTTAATGGACGGCCAACCTTGTACGATTGTGGACAACCAGATCGTGCAGCCGGGGAAAGGGCAGGCGTTTAACCGTGTGAAGTACCGTAATTTGATTACCGGGCGCGTACTGGAAAACACTTTTAAGTCCGGAGAAAAGGTCGAAGCCGCGGATGTCATCGATACCGACCTTCAGTATTTGTATAACGATGGCGAATTCTGGCACTTTATGGATGAAGGCACGTTTGATCAGTATCAGGCCTCCCACGCTGCGGTAGCGGACGTCGAAAAATGGTTGGTGGAGCAGGATGTGTGTACCGTCACCTTATGGAATGGCGATCCGATTTCCGTGAAGCCGCCAAAGCAGGTGGTGCTCGAAGTGACGGATACCGACCCTGGATTAAAAGGGGATACTGCAGGAACCGGCGGGAAACCGGCGACCTTGTCGACCGGCGCGGTGGTTCAAGTGCCGTTATTCATCACTATCGGCGAAAAGATCATTTGTAATACCGAAACCGGCGAGTACGTCTCCCGCGCAAAATAAACCAGACGATGCCGGGACGTCTTCCCGGCATTTTGCCTTTCTTTTTCAGGCGTTTCGCCTTGGCCGAAACGCTCTTCACGCATACAACCATGATGACGCATGCCTATGACCCAGTTTTCTTCTCCAGGTCGAATCCAGCGGCTTAAGCTTCGTGCGGAAGCCTTTGACAAGATCCGTCAGTTTTTCCGGCATCGCGATGTAATGGAAGTTGATCCCCCGACTTTATCGAGAGCGGCGACACCGGATATTCATCTGGCTTCCTTGTCAACGGAGTTAAGGCTCCCTGGTAACCGTGAGGCGAAGCGTTACTATTTGCATACCTCCCCGGAATATGCGATGAAACGCTTGTTGTGTGAAGGCAGTGGCGACATCTATTTTCTTGGCAAGGTATTCCGTGATGGCGACTTGAGCCCAAGGCATCAACCGGAGTTCACTTTATTGGAGTGGTATCGTCTGAGCTTTTCGCTTGAGCAGATGATGACGGAAACGGCAGCACTGCTTCAGGCCTTTATCGGGGCGTTGCCGGTTCGGTTATTGAGCTACCAACAGGCTTTTGCCGAATACGCCGGGATTGACGACATCCATCAGGCATCGGCGGAGAGTTGCAGGGCGTGTCTGGCGAAACATCAAGTGCCGGAGGTGATCGGTGTTGCACCTGAAGATAAGCCTTTATGGGAACAACTCATCCTGACAGAAGTCATTGAAACACAGCTAGGAAGAGGGGAAATTACCTGTTTATATCACTACCCGGCGAGAGAAGCCGCTTTGGCACAGATATCTTCGGGGAACCCTCAGGTGGCGGAACGTTTCGAAGTGTTTATTGAAGGCGTCGAACTGGCCAACGGTTATCTGGAGCTTCAAGACAGCCGGACTTACCGTGCGAGATTCGAGGAGCAATTACGGTTACGCCAGGCCAATCACAAACCCTCCGTTCCGATGGATGAGGCCTTGTTGGCAGCTTTGTCCGAACAAGGCTTGCCTGATTGCTCCGGAGTCGCCTTGGGCGTTGACCGGCTTTTGGCTCTTGTCAGCCAATGTGAAAACCTGGCGGACGTCCTGTCTCTGGATATCGAAAACGCCTAAGTCCGCTCTCATCGAGTTATCGGCCTCGGTTCAATCCTGTTTCAATCTTGCTCACGGATGCCCTCTTGACAAGGGAGGTATAATGGAACAAAACCTTATTAATCGTAGATTCAGTTTTGGAGAAATCATCTATGTCAGATTTGTCAATCATGCAGCGTTCAGTGATGACGTTATTTTCAGACCCGAAAGGGCCAAGTTCTCATCGTGTACGTTTAATGGCAAAGGAAAAGGATATCCCGATGGATGTCGTCGAAGTCGATCCGGAGGAAGGGCTTCCCGAAGATTTGCTGGAACTGAATCCTTATGGCACCTTGCCGACTTTGGTTGATCGCGACCTGGTGCTTTACGACCCACAGGTCATTATCGAGTATCTAGACGAGCGTTTCCCGCATCCGCCTTTGATGTCGGTTGATCCGATTTCAAAAGCACGTGCGCGTCAAATGCTCCGTCAGATCGAAACTGAATGGTACAGTCTGGTGGAAACCATTCAGAAAAACGAAGACGAAAAAGCGGTGAAAAATGCAAGACGCGATCTGCAGGAACGCTTGATTCAAATGATCCCGGTTTTCGATCACCAGCCTTATTTTCTTAATGAAGATTATTCCCTGGTCGACATCAGTTTGGCGGTGTTGATGTGGCGTTTGCCGGCACTAGGCATCGAATTGCCGAAATCCGCCAAGCCGGTGAAGGATTATGCGGAAAAGGTTTTGGCAAGAGAAGCCTTTACCGAATCCTTGTCCGATGATGAATTGGATATGCGAGACGTCGTTTGATTGCTTGGCTGCGGAGCGGCAAAGACGTCCATTGTCAAAGAACGACGGAGCTGTAAAGAATGGAAATGATTTCAAACCGCCCCTATTTGATTCGCGCCATGTTCGACTGGATTGTTGATAACGAGTGGACCCCCCATGTTCAGGTCGATGCCGACTTTCCTGGCGTACACGTGCCTCAGCAATATGTGCAAAACGGTATTATTGTGCTGAATATGCACCCGGATGCCGTTCGGGATTTGCAAATGTCGAACGCAGTCTTTTCGTTTAAGGCTCGTTTTCAAGGGGTTGAGCAGAAAGTGATTTTCCCGCCGGGCGCGGTGTTGGCGATTTTTGCCCGCGAAAACGGGCAAGGTATGCCTTTTGCGCCAGAGACTTACCCTGAAGCCGATGCGCTGGAGGAGCCAGCTGAAATCGAAGAAGAGGGACAGT
>JAWVWZ010000047.1:0-8462 GCA_033723505.1 Hydrogenovibrio sp. | reverse complement strand
GGATCATTGGCGAACTGTTTCCAGGAAAATCAGGAGTTGGCGGCTAAGCCGAGTTTTGATACGTCGGTGAACGAACGTTTGGTCGAGTTGTCGTCGGAATTTTCTCAGGCAGTGACCAAAATGACCGAAGGCACGAATACCGGTATGACATCGGCTTCGAAAGTCATTTCGGAAGTCAGTGGTTTGACCGAGGAAGTGAATGAAGCGACCAATGTGATTACGCGTTTGGAAGAGGATAGCAACAACATCGGAACCGTGCTGGTTCTGATTCGTGATATTGCAGAACAGACGAATTTATTGGCTTTGAATGCGGCCATTGAAGCGGCCAGAGCGGGTGAGCATGGAAGAGGGTTTGCTGTGGTGGCGGACGAAGTCAGACTGCTTGCCGGAAAAACTCAGCAGGCAACCACCGAGATTCAGGGAATTATCGAAGAGCTTCAACAGCGAGCCAGAAGCGCGGTGGAAGTCATGAGCAGTGGACAAGGCAAGGTCGAGTTGACAAGAGTGCAGGCGACCAATGTTAATGACCTGTTGAACGATATCTGCGACCAGTTGGACAAACTGAAAACGGTTCAGACCTCTTTAACGGATGTCGTTTCGAAAATCTAATTTGAACGAAGAAGAACGGAAAATAGGCTAGATATAAATGAAACCAATAATCGGCACAATAGTGGTATTCGGATGTCTCCTTGGGGGGTATCTCCCTCATGGTAGTTTCAGCATCCTGATTCAACCATTAGAAGTTGTGATTATTTGTGGAAGTGCATTTGGTGCCTTTATTATCGCCAACCCGGGTTGGGTGATAAAAAAGAGTTTTTCGGGCGCGCTAGGACTGGCTAAGCCTGCACCTTACAACAAGGATGCTTACATGGAACTGTTAGGTTTGATGTTCCGTATTTTCAATAAAGCGCGTCGTGAAGGTCTGATGGCAATCGAAGCCGATGTCGAAGAACCTCATTCAAGCGAGTTATTCAATGCTTCTCCCAAAATCATGGCGAATCACCATGCAGTAGACTTTATCTGTGACTATTTAAGGTTGATGATCAGTGGTGCAAGTAATCCTTACCAGTTGGAAGATCTGATGATTTTAGAACTGGATATTCATCACCATGAGGCGGCGGCACCGGCGGAAGCGATGAGTAAGGTTGCCGAAGGGTTGCCGGGTTTCGGTATCGTTGCCGCGGTATTAGGGATTATCGTGACCATGAGTTACCTGGATGCCGGCCCTTTGGAAATTGCCCATCATATGTCAGTTGCACTGGTCGGGACATTCCTCGGGATTTTAGCCGCTTATGGTGTGGTGGCGCCGATTTCTTCCGACATGAGCAATCGTGCCCATGACGAAGGCGCTTTTTTCGGCACCATTAAAACCTGTCTGATGGCGAACTTGAATGGCTATGCGCCGCAAATTGCCATAGAGTTCGGTCGAAAATCCATTCCGGGCGCCAACAGACCTTCTTTTCAGGAAGTTGACGATTTCTTGCAAACGCTCAAATAAGTCGAGCGCCAAGCATAACGCATTAAGAGTACTAAGCTGAGGCATGTTTAATGGCTGATGAACAATCCATCATTATAAAACGCCTGACCAAATGCCCGCACTGTGCGCATGGCGGGGCATGGAAAGTCGCGTTTGCCGATTTCATGACGGCGGCGATGGCGTTTTTCTTGATGTTATGGGTGCTTAGTGGCGTCAATGACGATGAAATGAAGGCAATGGCGGAATATTTCCGAGATCCAACGGTGATCGAAGCTTCGCCGGATGTGCTGGTGAAATCGAAGGAAGCCGGACAAAGTTCCGATTCGATGATCGATATGGGCGGGTTTAAAGATGCCCCCAAGGCATCGGTGGACGACGGCACCAAGGGCGGCGGTGACAAAAAGAAAGAAGCCGCTCAGATGTTGAGTTTGAAACAGCAGATCGAAAAGAAAATCGACGAAAGTCCGACGTTAAAGGATCTTAAAAATCAGTTGAAGATTGATTTGACGCCCAACGGGTTGCAGGTTCAGATACTGGATGATCGCAAAAAACCGATGTTCGAATCAGGGGTTGATCTGCCGAAAAGTTATGCGGCAAAATTGATTGAGGAAGTCGGACAGGTTTTGTCGCAAACCAATAACCGCATCAGCATTGCCGGTCATACCGACTCCTCCAGTTATCATTCGAATGCCGAGTACACCAACTGGGAATTGTCGGCAGACCGGGCAAACGCCGCAAGACGATTGTTGGTCAAAGGCGGCGTGAATTCCGACAAGATTGCTCAGGTGGTTGGGTTGTCCGATACAGTGCCATTTGACAAGGAAAACCCGTATAATCCTCGTAATAGACGGATCAGTATCGTTGTGCTGAACAAGGAAGCTGAAGGTCGACTGAAAAGTTTAAGTGATGCGCCGGGCATGGAAGACTTGTCGAAAAAACTGGTTAATCCGCCGGAGAGCGTTAAATAATTATTGAAAAGAGAAAAGGGTACGAAAATGGCAGAAGACGCACAAGAAGCCGCACCAGCAAAAAGTGGTGGAAAAGGAATTATCATTGTTTTACTGGTCATTATGATTTTGTTGATCATCGGAATCGGGGTGATGGCATTTTTATTATTGAGTTCTAACGCTCATGGCACAAAAACTGCTGAAACTCCAGTTGCGGAAGCGTCTGCCGAACACGGAAACGGACAGGCTGCGAATGGTGAAGCCGCGCACGACGATGGCGTCATCAGAAACTATTCGCCGAAATATAAACAATACGAGCCACCAGAGCCGGGTTCTCCACCGCAGTACTTTGCGATGGAACCGTTTGTGGTCAACTTCAAGGGAGAAGGGCAAGCCAAGTACCTGGCAGTCACCATGAAGTTCATGACGCATTACCCGCAACTGGTGAAAGATATGGAAGCTTATCGTCCGGAATTGAGAAACGACATCACCACCTTGTTGAGAATTCAGAGATACAGTGTGATGAGCAAGGACGACGGTCCGGACGTTTTGCGTAAAAAGGTGCTGGAAAAAGCCAAAGCCGTATTGGAAAAACAAGGCATTTACCCGGATTTGCTGGAAGATGTCTACTTTGAACGTTTTGTAATGCAATAATTGCCATACTTAGGTTGATCAAATGGAAGATATTTTAAGTCAGGACGAAGTCGATGCCTTGTTGAAAGGTATGGGCGGTGGCGATATCGATACCGAGGACGACGATACCTCGGATTCGACCGCTGCCAAAGTCTATGACTTTACCAACCAGGAACGGATTGTACGTGGACGTTTGCCCGCTTTGGATATTATCAACGAGCGGTTTGCGAGAGGGTTTCAGCGTCATTTCAACGAGATGATCATGTCCAGTGTCGAGGTCACGGCAGGGGAAGTGAAAATCATCAAGATGATTGACTACCTGAGAAACCTTTTTGTTCCGACCAGCTTGAATATCTATCGCATCAATCCGTTGAACGGCGTCTCGCTGTTCACTCTGGATTCCAAGTTGATTTTCACCGCGGTAGATATCTACTTCGGGGGGACGGGGTTGTTGCCCTTTAAGATCGAAGGGCGAGAATATACGCCGGTCGAAATGAGTATGGTGCGCAGTATTCTGGATATTTCCGCCGATAATTTGCGGAAAGCCTGGGCGCCGGTCATGGACATCGAAATCGATTACATGCATTCGGAGATGAATCCGAAGTTTGCCAGTATCGTCGATGCCACCGACATGATCGTCGTCAGCCCGATCAATGTCCGTTTCGAAGGGGTGGAAGGGCGTGTCGATATCGTCATGCCTTATGCCATGCTCGAACCGGTCAGAGACAAGCTTGAAGAAGGGATGTCCAATCTTCAAGGTGAGTCCGACAATCGTTGGTCTCGTACGCTTAAAGAAGAAGCGAAGAACATCGAAGTTGAGGTCAGTGTTTCTCTGGCTGAGCTTCAGATGAATATGGACGATCTGATGAAAATGGAAAAAGGCGATATCATTCCGATAGAAATGCCGGAACAAGTTGCCGTGAAAGCTGAAGGCATCGCCTTCGTCAGAGGAAAACTCGGCGAAAGCAATGACCGTAAGGCTGTGAAAGTAGAAGAAATTCTCCGTCATCCTGCATATCAGGAAAAAATGATTGAAAATGTAAAGGAATGGTACGATGAGTGAAGAAGATGATATGAGCGCATGGGGCGAAGCCCTCGCAGAGCAAGCTGAAACCGAAGGGTCAGCCGCGGATCAAGGCGGCGATCCATGGGGTGACGCGCTCGCCGAACAGGCAGATGCGGAAGCAACTGCTCAAGGCGATATCGATGCGGCCTCCTTTGCAGCCTTGGAAAAAGGACGTGGCGATAACGGCGAAAAAGTCGATCTGGATGTGTTACTCGACATCCCGGTCACTTTGCAGTTGGAGATCGGTCGAGCCAAAGTCTCTATCCGTAACCTTTTGTCCTATACACAGGGATCGGTCATCGAGATGGATCGTTTAGCCGGTGAGCCGTTGGATCTGCTGGTCAATGGTACCTTGATTGCCCACGGGGAAGTGGTGGTCATCAACGATAAGTTCGGGGTGCGTCTGACGGATGTTGTCAGCCCGCAGGAACGAATCCGTAAACTGAAATAATCCTCTTCCTTAGATTAAAAAAAGCGGCAAGTGGCCGCTTTTTTTATGCCTGTTGAAAATGCCTTACCGAGACGAGACAACTGACGATACAGAATCTGCCAGGCAGGGGGGCTTTGCTTAAATGCTGAATTTGGCTATGATGGAGACCTCCAAGACCTGTAATCGACAAGGAGGCAAAATGCCTTATCAACACCGGCAAGATTTACCTCAATCCGTTCAATCTCATTTACCCAAACATGCCCAGGAAATCTATCTGGCGGCCTTTAATCATGCCTGGCAGGAATATCAGAATCCGGAAGACCGGCAGGGAGACGATACCCTGGAAGAAGTCGCCCATAAGGTTGCCTGGGCGGCGGTGAAAAAGAAATACAAAAAGTCCGGTGACCAGTGGGTGGCAAAATAATAGCCAGGCATAAAAAAAGCGGCTATTGGCCGCTTTCAGGTTTGGTGGAGATGGCGGGAGTCGAACCCGCGTCCGCGAAGCCTCCATCTAAAAATCTACATGTTTATCTAGTCTATTAATTTAACGTAAATGCTACCCGACCAGCAGGGATCACACTACGCGAGCTTGTAAAGTTTAACTGTTAATATCCAAGCACATACCAACAGCGGTTCCGTGTAAGTCGATACAGCGCTAGAGGCCACGAACAACTGGTCTAGGCTGCACTAGCTGGCTTAAGCAGCTAGAGCGTAGTTATCGTCGTTTGCAACTATAACAAATTGAACTAGGATTTACGTGCATCGTTCAGGCACGACATGCATTTTAAACTTTGTACTCCCCGTCGAAACCAGTGCATCCCCGAATGGGTGCCGACAAGCGATTGATTTGAAAAAGCTTGCCGGTTGAATTCGGTCTTGATCGGTCTCAAAATCTGCCAGGCTGGGTGCCGGGCAAGTCAGAGTGTCAAAATTTGTCTGTATTATACCGGTTTAGCCCGATTAATTCAGTGTTACTCTTAATTAATATGGGCTACATCTTAATTTTCAAGAGTCTTTGTTTTTCTCGGTTCCAGTCACGCTCTTTTTCGGTTGCGCGTTTGTCGTGGAGCTTTTTCCCTTTGGCGAGCCCGATCGTGATTTTGATCTTGCCTTTGCTCCAGTGAAGATTCAGAGGGATCAGAGTAAAGCCTTTTTGATCGACCAGCCCGATCAGACGATCCAGCTCCCTGCGATGCATCAGCAGTTTACGCAAGCGAAGCGGATCATGCTGGGTATGGGTAGACGCGGTGATCAGTGGCGTGATTAAAGCGCCAAACAGCCAGGCTTCGTTGTCTTTCAACAAAATATAGCTTTCGTTGATTTGCACCTTGCCTTGGCGGAGACTTTTGACTTCCCAGCCTTCGAGTGCCAAACCGGCTTCGTATTCTTCTTCGATAAAGTATTCGAAACGCGCCTTTTTATTGACGGCGATGCTATTCGGATTGTTTTGCTTTTTCTTTTTTGCCATAATCAGCGAATTATAACGAATCCCAATGGATTATAAATTAATAATAATGAAAAAAATCACACGCACGGCACTCCTTCCTTATTCGGCCGAGTCGGTTTATCGACTTGTCAATGAAGTGGATGCTTATCCCGAATTCTTGCCCTGGTGTGGGGGTTCCGAAATCCTTGATGCTTCCGATGACGAAATGACGGCCAGTGTGACCATTGCCAAAGCCGGCCTGCATCATACTTTCACCACCAAAAACAAACTGACGCCACCCGAGTCCATTGAAATGTCGCTGGTGGACGGACCTTTCAGTCATTTGTCCGGTATTTGGCATTTCAAGGCACTGGATGAACAGGCGTGCAAAATCAGCTTTGAGTTGGAATTCGAAATCAGCAACAGTCTTTTGAACTTGGCGCTGGGGCCGGTTTTCGAGCAAATCGCTTCCACCATGGTTCAGTCTTTTTGTGATCGTGCCAAACAGGTATATGGATAACTTATGAAAATAGAAGTCGCTTATGCGCTACCGGAAAAACAGTATTTATTTCAACAGGAAGTCGAGCCGGGCACGACGGTCGAACAGGCATTGAAAGACTCTGAGTTGTTAAAGGAACTTCCCGATCTGAAAATCGATAAGGTAGGCATTTTCTCACAGTTGGTCAGCATGGATACGGTTTTGAACGAAGGGGATCGCATTGAAGTGTATCGCCCCTTGAAAGCGGATCCAAGAGACCGCCGCCGTCAGAAAGTGGAAGCGGAAAGAAAAGAATCCAAGTAGACTCGAAGTGTCGCCGCCGGTTTAGTCGATCTTGACTTTTTGGTCGACCACTTTCCAGCTGTCCAGATAATTATCACTATCGAAGCTGACAATCAGGTGGTGAACCGCATGCGGGTCAAACGCCTTGTCGGTGGTGTAGAACACATATTCCCAGTGTCTGGGGTAAAAAGGGTCTTGTCCCATCGGAGGCCCGAGGATCTGTTTGACTTGACCCATAGTCAGGCCGGCTTGAAGCGTGTTCAGGGCCTCCTGGTTGATAACGGTTCCCTGAGTCACCGGCGCTTTGTAAGGCATGAAAAAGGAGCAGCCAGACAGCAGGGCCGACAGCATCGCTGCTGAAAATAGCTTAAGAGCAGTGGTGTGGGGGATTTTTTTCAAGTTGGAGACCATCTTTCGTTATCTTAAAAATAAATTTCGTTTATTATACTCCCTTAATAGATAAGAACAAAAAATGATTAGGACAGTTTCACGTTATGAGTAGTGCAGACCTAAAAAAAGTTGGATTGAAAGTCACGCTTCCCCGTTTGAAGGTTTTGGAAATACTTGAAAAGCAAAGTGAAGAGCATCATTTAACTGCAGAAGATGTTTACAAGATTTTGATCGAACAAGGCGAGGAAGTCGGCTTGGCAACGGTTTATCGCGTGTTGACGCAATTCGAGCAGGCGGGTATTGTCAGACGTTTGAATTTCGAAAACAACATTTCCGTGTTCGAGTTGGATACCGGTGATAACCATGATCACCTGGTGTGCATCAAAACCGGCAGGGTCAAAGAGTTTGTCGATCCGGTCATCGAAGATCGGATTCAGCAGATTGCCAAAGAGAAGGGGTACGATCTCGCCAGTCACTCTCTCGTAATCTACGGCACCATTAAAGAAGATCAATAAAAAAGCCCCGAAACGGGGCTTTTTTGTGGGTAACGGTTTATTATCAAGCTTACATGGTTTTGGTGACTTCCCGTGTTCCTTCCAGTGCTTTAATCGCTTTATTGACCCGTTTGAACAGGTCCTGACTGGTTTCTTTGTCGTCGCGCAATTCCGTTACGCCGGCATGGCTGGTCAAACAAGTGGTCTCGCCTTCGTCCAGTTTGATTCTTTGTGCGGAAATGGTTTCCTGTGCCAGTTTGGTGATTCTGAACGCATCCACCGATTTGACGTCCGGTAGAACAAACATGAATTGATCACAACTTAAACGACCGATATATCCCAAGTCCCCGACCACGTGTTTGATGGCATGAGCGGCCGTCAAAATCGCCTTATCGCCCATTTCATGTCCGAACGCATCGGTAATGCGTTTGAAGCAGTCAAGGTTGATTTTTGCCAATGACAGCGGTCTTTTGTTGAGTCTCGCCTTGTTCAGTTCTTCATCAACAATGCCGAGGAAGTAATCTCGGTTATACAAATCGGTTAAAGGATCGTTGGAGGAGAGGTGCTCGATCTGCTCTTCCATGTGCTTGCGACTGGTGATATTGATTGCCAGCCAGATGGTTGCCGGCTGATCGTAAACTTCTTCATTAAGCGGGTAGACTCGAGCTTCATACCACTGTCCGTCGGATGCGCGTTCGGAGTCGACACCGTCGATTTCACCGTCGGCAAGCTGATATTCAATTTCCTGCAATTGACCGGATTGGATCGCTTTATTGACGACCTTTAAAAATCGATCGGCCATCTTTTCCGGGAGAACG
>JAWVWZ010000046.1:0-8656 GCA_033723505.1 Hydrogenovibrio sp. | reverse complement strand
TTTGCAGTCGCTCAAACACCATCAGCTTCTGAAATACGGCAATGACGAGTTAAATTCCTGGCGCTTGGAAGATGAACAGGGACAGAAACATGACATCAGTTTCGCCAGTCGTATTCATGCCAATAATGGGGAATTTTTAAGGGAGATGGCAAAAGCCGGTCATGGTATCATCTTGTCTCCGACGTTTATTGTCTGGCAGGATATTGCTGATGGTTCGTTGGTGCCGGTTTTATCTCAGTACCGAAAGCCGACGATCTATGCGTATGCGGTTTATCCCAGAAACCGCTACCTATCGAAGAAGACTCGGGTATTTATTGATTTTCTGGTGGCCCATTTTGACAATCGGGCTTACTGGGATGAACGTCCGTAAAAGTAACTTGGCAACAATATTGCTTTTGAGTTTTCGGAAAAGAAGAAATAAGAACAAGGAATTACAAATGGTATCGTTTGATTTTAGTCAACCGAGCATCTTGCGGAAGATGTTCCTGGTCTTCCTCGGCTTCGGGCTGGGGATGGGGCTTATCTTCCCGGTGTTTGCCAACCTGTTTGTCGAATGGCGTCCGGGGATGCTGTGGTGGTTTGTCCTCTCCTGCATCATTGCCGGGATCAGCATCGGGGTCTTCAACTACTGGTTGCTGAACTTCATGTTGCTGAATCGTCTGAAGCGCATCGGTGAAGTGGCCAATGCGATCAGCCATAACGACATCACTCATAAGTGCAGTCTGGTGAGTAACGACTTCATCGGTGACATGGCGAACAGCTTCAACCAGATGTCCGGGAATTTACGGGATATGGTAAAGCGCATTGCCGAAGTTTCCGGCCATTTGAACATTGCCTCTCAGGAAATGGTGTCGGTCACTCAGGAAACTCAGGCCGGCGTGATGCGTCAACAGGAAGGCACGCAGCATGCAACCAATGCGATTGCGACCATGAGCGAAACCATGGTGGAAATGTCGAAAAACACTCAGGCGGCTTCCGAAGCGGCGAATCAGGCCGAACTGGCGACCGAAAAAGGAACCAGTGTCGTCGGCAGTACGGTGGCTTCGATTCGGACTTTGGCGGAAGAAGTCGAGCAGACAGCCGTGGTGATTCAGCGTTTGCGAGAAGACAGCGAGAACATCGGGTCGGTGTTGGACGTGATCAAAGATATCGCTGAACAAACCAACTTATTGGCATTGAACGCCGCTATCGAAGCGGCACGTGCCGGCGAACATGGACGCGGGTTTGCGGTGGTTGCCGACGAGGTGCGTATTCTGGCGAGCAAGACTCAGGAATCCACCAAGAAAATCGAAGGCATGATCGAAAAGCTTCAGGACGTGGCTCAGGAAGCGGTCGGCGTGATGAGTCAGGGACGTGAGCAGGCGCATCAAAGTGTGCAACAGGCGAACGAGGCCGGTGAAGCGCTGAAAGCGATTGCTTCCGCGGTGACCACCATCAACCAGATGAACGGTCAGATCGCGACTTCGGCTTCGAATCAACGTTTGCAATCGGATCTGGTCAACGACAATGTCAAACAGATCAACGAAGTGGCGCAAAATGTCTCCGAAGGGGCGGCCAGAACGCTGGAATCCAGCTCTCAGGTGGGCAGTTACGCGTCACAATTAAGCTCTTTGATCGGTCAGTTCAAAACCGATCAATAACGAATCTCCTTCTCCATAAGGTGAGTGAGCCCGGTTCTGCCGGGCTTTTTTGTGTCCGGGTGTCAAAAATACATCATCCAGCGAACGGTGATGCCAGCGGGAATATGACCGAATTCCGATTGCGGCACCTTTTGCGCATCCAACCCCTTCCCCTGGGTGAATAAGGCCGAGATCAGCAGATTGGATTCATTGCTGATGGAATAGGTCGCATTAAGCTGATGCAGCCAGGAAAAGGCGGCATGGTTTGCCGAATCTTCCAGGTAGCTGCCAATCAATTGATAATTGACCTGCCATAAAGGGGTGACGTCTTTCTGGATCGCAAGCCCAGCGAGGTTTCGACTCAACTGTGGCTGTAACCCATAAAAATATAATGGATCTTTCTGTATTTGCGCCAGGTCACTTTCGTGGACCGCTCCCCGCCCGTTCTGATACAGCTCGGCGATGAGTAGCGTGCCATTTTCGAACTGGTAGTCGGCACCGGCAATCCAGAAGAGGTTGTTTGAGTCGCTGGACTTCAAATCGGAATAGGTACCTTCTAGGCGTAAACCGATGCCCTTCCAACTGGTCTCCAGTGAGCCACCGACGGTGGAATTGCCGATGACCCGGCTCGCCAACAGCGAGAACTCGGAACTATTGCCGAATTGGCTTCGATAATAAAGCGCGCCATTGTCTTCATGTTGGGTCGGACTGTTTTGCGGAGACAACACATAAGCGGCGGTCAGGCTGGAAAAATTCGATGGATAGGCATTGGCCACCACGGCATCGATGCCCGGTTTGAAATCGGTATCCAGATCGGTGGGGGCGAAAGCCCCGAAGACGTTTTCCGGTTGCCAGAAGCGTCCGCTGCCCCAGTCAATGGCTTGGCGTCCGACTGAGAGTGTCATCGAGTGAAACCGATGCTTGATAAATGCCCGGTCGACTTCGGTGTGGATGCGTGTCGAAGTTTGAGATGTTTGCTGGTCGGCCCAGTTATTTGTCAGCGTCTGGTAGCGGAACAAATCGGTATAGTGATAGGGCACGACGGGATAGCCGCTCAGGTGCTGGCGGGTGTTTTTCAGATGCACCGACCATTCATTCTCATTTTCGGCACTGTCGAGCATCAGGCGTAATCCCTGTTGGTCGGCAGAGACCAGATTGTCTCCATTGGATTGGTAACCAAGCTGATCGCTGGATGCCTGAGCGCTCGCCCCCAGCATTGACAGTCGGCCGGTGAATTCTGCCGCATTGGCGTTGACGAAGGTCAAGCAACAAACGGTGAAGAGCAGCAGCGCAGTTTTCATGGGGTTGTCGTTTGTTGTTCGTCGTTTTCGATGCGCCCATCGCGCAGGGTGATGATGCGTTCCGCCCGTTCCATCACTCTCGGATCATGAGTGGAAAACAGGAAAGTGGTTTTTTCTTCGTGGGATAAACGGTGCATCAGGTCCAGTAAGGCGGTGGCGTTTTCCGAATCCAGGTTAGCGGTCGGCTCGTCTGCCAGTACCAGACGAGGGCCGGCCGCCAATGCCCGGGCGACAGCGACGCGCTGCTGCTGCCCGCCACTGAGTGCTGCGGGCCGACGATCCATCATGTCTTTGAGTCCGACCAGATTGAGATAGTGCTCGGCTCTTTCGCGTCTTTCCGCTTCCGGGCGCCCCTGAAGTACCATGACCAGTTCAACATTTTCGAAAGCACTCAGCACCGGCACCAGATTATAGGCCTGAAAGATAAAGCCCAGCTCGAACAATCTGAAATTGGATAAATCCGATTCGGAAAGTTTGCCCAGCGCCATGCCGTTGAGTTGCACCGTACCCTCGGTCGGTGTGTCGAGGCCGCCGATGATGTTGAGCAGGGTGGTTTTGCCCGAACCGGACGGGCCGACCAGTGCGGCGAACTCGCCGGTCTCCACCGTCAGATCGATGGTGTGCAATGCCGGAACGGTCACTTCGCCTTGTTGATACTGTTTACTGATGCCTTGTAACGAAAGTAAAGCCATAGAATGTTCCTTAAGTATGTAACGCTTCGACCGGTGTCACCTTGGCGGCCTTGATTGCCGGATAAATTCCGGTGGTCAGGGTGGCGGCGAAGACGATCAGCGTCAGCTGCTCGACCCGATCCCAGGACAATTCGGTATAGACGACGGTGTCCATCATCGTGCCCATGAGCACGGTCCCTTCCGACATCATTGCCGAAAAATCGATGCCGTGATGTGAAAACCATAAATGCGTGCCACCGCCGACCAGCCAGCCAAAACCGACCGCGAGCAGGCTGAGCAGCAGGGATTCACAAAATACCAGTAATAACAATTGGCCGCGGCTCAGCCCCAGTGCGCGAAGCAGGCCGAATTCCCGTGTGCGCTCCAGAACGCTCATCAACACCGTATTGACGATGCCGAAAACCACCATAATCAGAATCAACGACAGAAAGACATAGTTGCCGGCATCGTCGAGGACGATGAACTGCACCAGTTGCGGCATCATTTCCCGCCAATCGAGTACGGCAGCGTTCGGATCGGTCACGGCTTTTTTCAGTTTGGCCTGCCACTCGGACATGTCGTCCGGCTGGTTAAGGAAGATCGCAAACCGTGTCACCGGGTCTTTACTTGCCTCCGCGCCTTCGCCGACGAGAAATTGCCGGGCGAAGGGCAGATTGCTGATAATCAGGAAATCGTTCATGTCCGGCATTTGTGCATGAAAGATGCCGCGCACTCGGGCAAGTTGCGCTTGAGAGTCGCCGCCTTGTTTGCCGGCCATTAAGACGATTTTGCTGCCAACCTTGGCTTTGAGTTTTCGTGCCATGCCCGAACCGATCAGAATGCCCCGCAGGTCACCGTGCTTGAGCCAATGCCCTTGTTGCAAAAACGGTTTCAGCTTTTTCACTCGCGGGTCCCGTTCAATGTCGATGCCAGAGACACCGGCGCCGATGGAGTTGCTCGCAGTACTGGCCAGAACCTGTAATACGATTCTGGGGGCGACCTGTCCGTCAATTCCTAAGGCATTCAGCTGTTTGGAAAGACGTTTGCCATCCGCCAGAAATTCGTGGTTGGAGGGGGCTGCCTGGTAGTTTTTCGGTTGTACGGTCAGGTGCCCTTCGCCCAGTTGAATCGCATTGCGGATCATCGAGTTGTGTACCCCGTCGCCGATGCCGATAAACAGCACTGCCAACCCAAACCCGATGGCAATGGTGGTCAGGGTAATGACCGTGCGTTTTCGGTTACGCCACAAATTGCGCCAGGCGAGCTTAAGCAAAACGCTCAACGGAAGATGCCCCTTACGGAGATGGGTGGCTGTGCTCATCGGATGACCTCCGCGGTTTTTAATCGTAAAATCCGCCAGGCGGGGATCAAAGATGCGATCAGCGTCAGAACCATCATCAGCCCCAGGGCTTCGACGACCTGAGGAGCGGAAATATACCCTTTCATCACTGGCTCGAATACCATGCCCGCCCAGTCGTAACCATCCGGTAAGGTATCGCTGAAATCAATGCCGTGGTGCTCAAAAAAGACCGCCAGCAGGGTTCCGATAATGCCGCCGACCACTGCCGAGATCAGCGCCAGGAAAAAGGATTCCAGCAAAACCATCAGCAACAGACTTCGGCGTTTGATGCCGATGGCAATCAAAATGCCGAATTCATGGGTGCGTTCGTGAATTGCCATTAACAGCGTGTTCACTGTGCCCAGTGTCGCAAGGCCGATGACAATCAAGCCGATAATCAGCAGAAAGCTGTGATTGAGTTCAAGCATATCCGATAGGGACGGGTTGAGCTGTTTCCAGTTACGCACTACGGGTTGCCCGCCGAGTTTATCCAGCGGGATTTCATGCGTCAACTGCCGGATTTGTTTTTCCAGCAGTGGCTGGGCTTCGGCAAGCCGGTCGATGTCGTCCAGTTTGATGGCCAGCTCATGAAACCCGCTTTCCAGGAACATCAGGTTTTGGTAGGCGTGAACGCTCATCAAAACCCCCATGCGGTCGAAATCCGGCTCGAGTGGTTTGAGAATGCCGTTAACACGATAAAGCGCATTTCCTATGCTGCCGTCTGCGGCTTGCGTGACCAGAATCAGTTCGCTGCCGACTTTCAAATGCAGGTTTTTCGCCAGTTGTGTTCCCACCAATACCGGAGGGTGCTGACCGGAAGGCGGTGTGTCAGGTAATCCCGCGCCGCCCGGACGGATGTGGGTCAGCAGTCGAGTCACCTGATTTTCCAGCTTTGGATCGACCGCTTTGATAATGACCCCAGTGGAACTTTTTTTCGAGCTGGCGAGTCCCGCGGCGTAAAGCCGAGGGGCGAAATGAAATTCAGGGTCGAGTTTTTGCAGGCGTTGCAAATAGGACCAGGGTAAGGTGGCATAAATGTCCTGATCGTCGATATAAGCCTGACGATGGACTTGTAGTTGAGCGGAAGAAATTTCAGTGGCATAACCGATCATTTGTCGCGACATGCCTTCCAGTAACGCCGAATAAAGGATAATCATCACCAGGCTGCCCGCCAGTGCCGAGATCGTCAAGAGACTGCGGATCGGGTTGCGCCAGATATTGCGCCAGGCCATGAATAACAGAATCTTTAACTGGTCGAAAAACCGTGTTGTGGGTTGTTTTGGGGGGGCGGTCATATTTTCGGATTCCTTTCGCCGATAAGGCTAAAGCCGTCTTTTCAATGTCTGTAGCGAAAAGAAGTTCTTGTCCAAGGGAACATTGAAACGAATGGTGTCGTAAATCAGTTGAGTCGACTCGTCCGGTTTATCCTGAGGTTGCAGCACCATTTTCATCGGCACGGTTTTATCATCGATTTTCTGGAAATCGGAGAAAGTCATGCGCCGGATCAGAGTGCCTTCTTCGTCGTAATAATCGGCGGTGATCGGCACCAGGTCTTTTTGCAGCACTTCCATGACCACCTTGCCCCAGACCACGGCGGCATTCGGTTTGGGGATGGCGGTGATTTCATAAATGGCCTGACCGTTGCGCTGACCTTCGAACGTCAAGGTGACGTCATAGTCGGCTTCGAAGGTGTTTTCCTTGACCAGGTCGTCATTGGTGAAATGGCTGCCCATCCAGGAACCGGACATCATGCTGGTCGGTACCTTGGTTACCCGGTTGATTTTCGGCAGGTAGTTCCAGATGTTCTGTTCGACTTTCAGGGTCGCGATGCCTCGATCCTTGATCGGTTTGCGGATCACGACCAGCGAGTAGTCCTTGCCTTTGGACCAGGCTTCCAGCTTCATTGTGCGCTGATAACGGCGGGTTTTCACCGTCATGGTCATCTCGGCATGAGAGGTGGTGCCGCGCCATAAATTATCGACATGGTGAACCAGTGCCTGCACATCGATGGCATAACTCGGCAAAGCGAACAGCATCAGGCAACTCAATGCAATCGTTTGGATCAACGAAGAGATTTTGTTCCTGCGTCGTGAAGTCGTCGAGGGGATATCGGAACGGGCGTTTAAAATGAAGTGGGTCGCCATACTCTCTCCTTGGATGAACTTTGATTTTAATCAGCGCGGGAATGCGAGTCAACCGGAAAACTTTTTGTCGTACTATCGCCGAAAGGTTTTTACAAAAAGTAAATGCCGGACATATAATTTATCTTTTAGTCCTGTGCCTTTAAATGAGTATCGCCTGTATGTTCCAGTTTTCCGTTCGGTTGCTTGCGTTCGCCGCTTTGGTGTTTTCTTCCGTGGGGTTCGCCAAGCCACCGGAACAGGTGATTGCCTATCAGGTCGAAATGCAGACCGTGCCGCAATCCCTAAAAGCATTGGGCAGCTTGCAGGCCAAAGAATCGGTCAATATCGCCGCATCGGTGTCGGAAATCCTTAAAGCCCTGCATTTCGAGGATGGCCAGCAGGTACGCAAAAGCCAGTTATTGATCGAACTGAATGCACAGGAACAACTGGCAATGCTGGAAGAAGCCAAAGAAGTGGCGGCGGAAGCCAAGCGTCAGTACGATCGGGTCAAGGAGATCGAAGGCCGGGGATCAGTGACGCGTTCTTTGATCGATGAGCGTTACCGGGATTGGAAAACGGCGGTGGCCAAGCGCAAGGTCATCGAAGCGCAAATCGCCGATCGGCGGATTTATGCGCCTTTTGCCGGTCGTGTCGGATTTCATCAATTCAGTGTCGGTGCTTACGTCCCGGCGGGAACGCCGATCGTCACTCTCGACGACACCAGCGAGATGAAACTGGAACTGTTGCTGCCAAGCCGTTATCTGTCGGAACTGAAAATCGGTCAGCCAATCCGCATTCAAGCGGCCTCTTATCCCAATCATGTGTTTCACGGGAAACTTTCGGCCATTTCTCCGCGCTTGCAACAGAATCTACGGATGGTGCAGGTGCAGGCCAGGGTGCCCAATCCGGATAATCGTCTGAAAACCAATATGATCGTTGAGGCGCAGCTGGTATTGCCGCCGCAGCATCAGTTGACGGTGCCCAATAGTGCAATCCTGATGGTCGGTGACCATCAGTATGTGTATCGTCTGACCGCCGGTCAAAACGGCCTGTACCGCACCGAGAAGATTGAGATCGTCACCGGCACGCGTGGTTACCAGTCAACCGAAGTACAAAAAGGCTTGGCGCCCGGTGATATCGTCGTCAGCCAGGGCGTGATGAACGTTTCCACCCAGCAGTCGGTGAAAATCAAGGTGATGCAAAAGCATCAGCCGCAAGCGCAATTGCTTCAACCCGCGAAACGCGCGCCAGAAACCCGCGCCTCGCCAAGCGTTCAATAGGGACGCGTCGATATGTGGTTATCCGATACGTCCGTTAAACGTCCGGTATTCGCCGGCGTCATTTCTTTATTACTCCTGGTGTTCGGCATCATGTCGTTTGATCGCATGAGTCTGCGGGAATACCCCAATATCGATCCACCGATCGTTACCATTGATACCACTTACCTCGGCGCTTCCGCACAAGTGGTGGAGAATCGCATCACCAAAGTGATCGAAAACCGGATCGCCGGTATTTCCGGGATTCAATATATCGATTCCTCTTCTTCCGACGGTCGCTCCAAAATCAAAATCGAGTTCAGTATCGACCGAGATATCGATGCAGC
>JAWVWZ010000045.1:0-8664 GCA_033723505.1 Hydrogenovibrio sp. | reverse complement strand
GGTGCAAGAAGGGTATCAGGAGTATGCGAAACGCTTGCCGAAAGCCTGTGCTCTGAAATTGGTGGAAATTCCGATGGCGACCCGAGGCAAAAGCGGGTCGGTTTCCCAGTATAAAGCGGAAGAAGCAAAGCGAATTCTTGCTGCTGTGCCGAAAGGTGCTAAGTTAATCGTGCTGGATGAGCATGGGCAGCAGACCACGACCTTGGCGTTTTCACAGAAACTGGATGAATGGTTGTCGTCCGGGCAGGATGTCGCCTTGGTAGTCGGCGGGCCAGATGGTCTGGCGGCGGATCTAATCGCTCAAGCCGAGTGGAAGTGGGGGTTGTCGAAATTAACGCTGCCGCACCCATTGGTCCGGACCCTGGTTGCTGAGCAAATCTATCGTGCCTGGTCCGTTTTGCAAAATCATCCTTATCATCGAGAGTAGGCGTTTCTTTACGCCAACACCCATTGTCCTTTGCCGCGCCGTTTGGCTTCGTACATGGCTTTGTCGGCTTCTTTGAGGACATGGTCCACTGAGTGGGCACCATGTTGACTGAATATCTTCAGGCCGATGGAGGCGTTTACGACCCCTTCGGTCTCGTCATCCAGGGGTATCGGCTGGATAATGACATTAATCAACTTATCTGCGATGGTGGCGGCAAAGCTTTCATTCTGGATGTTTTCCAGCAAAATGACGAATTCATCTCCCCCAAAGCGAGAGGCCAGATCGGTTTTTCGGATCACTGATTGAATGCGCCGAGCGACTTCGGACAGTACGATGTCTCCTGCATCATGTCCATAGTGGTCGTTAATGGCTTTAAACCCATCTAAGTCAATGAATAGCAGGCCATAGGTCTGGTCCTGACGCTCCAGACGGTCAACAGCCCTTCCCAGTTCGTTGACCAGAACGCTTCGTTTGGCCAGTCCTGTCAAGTGGTCGTAATTCGCCATCTTGTAGGTTTCTTCGATCAGGGCTTCTTTTTCTTCACTGAGGTGGTTGAAGGCCTGAATGACGTGGTTGTAATAGGTTGCAATCAAGGAAGCGTCCGAATAGGGTTCAACCATGATCTTTTTCGAGAAATCCTGTTCTTGAGCCTGGAGGTTCATTGCTTTCGCCAAGTCGACCATGGATGTGGTTGCCTGATGTTCGCTGATGTTTAGCCCGAGAATCTCGTTGTTTTCGGTTACCCGGAGTTTATAGAAGTGATTGACGGCTTTAAGAATGGCATAGGTGATGCCGAATGTCAGGATGCCGACCATGAAAATGCCCAGCAATTGTATTTTCAACTGTTGCATAAATTCTTCCTGCGGCACTAAAAAAGCGACGGCCAGCGTGCCGGCAACCCCGGCAAATAAGTGAACCGGAACGGCCTCGATGGCATCGTCAATGCGTAAACGGACCAGCGTATGTTTGCCGATGAAATACGCGATGGTGCCCAGAATGCCGATAAAAATTGCCGAGACCGTGGACGCCAGATGCGCTGAAGCCGTGATGGCGACCAGGCCGGCGAGAACGCCATTCATAATATCGTTGACTTGGTAATATTGGGTTTGAAGGCGGCTGATCACAAGACCGGCCAAACCGCCGGTCGAGCCGGCAACCATGGTATTCAGGATGACAAGTCCGGTTTCTTTATTGAGTGCCAGCACGCTGCCGCCGTTAAATCCAATCCAGCCGAGCCAGATCAGAAAGACGCCCAGGGCGCTGAATGCCAGGTTGGATTGGTCAAAGGTGCTGCTGTCTTGTTCAAAGCGGCCGAGTCTCGGGCCGATAATCAAAATCGCGGCTAATGCGGCCCAGCCTCCGACCGAATGTACCACTGTCGATCCGGCGAAATCGATAAAGCCGAGCTGCGCGAGCCAGCCGTTCTCATTCCAGATCCAATGTGCCTGTAGTGGATAGATAAATAAGGAGACGATGACGGCAATTAAGAGGTAAGACGCGTACTTGGTTCTTTCGGCAATGGCGCCGGAAATAATGGTGACGGCTGTCGATGCAAACATTGCATGAAACAGCATCAGCACAGTGTCAGAAAGTTTGTCTTCATAGAAAAATATCGGACTCCAGCCGATAAGGCCGTTTTGACTGTTGCCCAGCATGATGCTGGCACCGATCAGTACAAAAATCATAAAGGCAATCAGAAAGTCGCTGAGGTTTTTAATGGCGGTAGAAATTGAGTTTTTGGTGCGGGTTGCCCCGGCTTCCAAAGCCGTGAATCCTGGTTGCATGGTTGCAACCAGGACAGCGCTGAATAATACCCATAGAATATCGATTGGTTGCTCACTCATAAAATGGCTGCCCTGATCCGAAGGAAAGTTAGAAATATTAATTTTTACTTATATTTATAAGTAAGCAAAAAAAACACCATAAATAGCAAAATCTTATACTTTAATGGCTTATCGCTTCTCAGGGCAGCAGGGTGTCAATAAATGCACCAGACTTGTCAGACGGCGCACTTTATTGGGAGGTTTTTTGGGCCAGAATGGGGCGGAACCGGATTCAAGGTAATGGGTTTAAAGATTGGATGAAAGGTTTTCTCTTTTCCGGCGCAAGGTTTGCCGCGGTTGCAAAAACTGCGGAGGCGATGAGTTGTCTTTTCTCATTTTCCAGGACCTTTTGTTTTTCGATCAAGGTGAGATAGGCCACTTCATCAAGGTCTTTTTGCATAAGCAAGTGGTTGGCTTGATATTGAAGTTTGGCAATCTTTTTATCCAGTTGCCGGTATTCCTTCTGGTTTTGCAGATAAGATTTTTTCAGATAGGGGTTCTGCTGAAGAAAATTTTCATCGGGAGGTGTGGCCATCGCATTGCTGTGCATTAAGAGAAAAAATATCAATACGATATTCAGGGTTAGCGAGGAACCGATTACATAAGTGCGGAAACGTGTCATTTTTTTCTCCAACCTGACCGACAGATATAAGCTGAGTGGCATTATTATAATTTTTTCTTCAGGGGTTTCTATCTCTTCGAGTATCAAGTCGGTTTGAATTTGGGGGTTTTGAGTCGGATCAGACCGTACAAGAAACTGCCAGGCGGGGAAGGTGCAAAATAATTGAGAAAATCTTGAAATATGATGAGGTTAGACGCCTAGAGTCCTTCGATGTGTGTTTAATGGAATTTTTATTTGAATTAAGGTTTGACAAAATTCTTATAGATGTGGATAATTCCGCAATCCTTTCAAACATTTAGGTACCAAGTGAAAGATTTAGCCCTTTCCAGCAGGTATCACAGTCGATGCGTATCGATTTAAACGATTGAAAAAACGAAATTTTGGAGTAAATGAATGGCAAATTCAGCACAAGCAACAAAAAGAGCACGTCAAGCCGAAAAGCATCGTCAGTTTAATGCAAGCAAGCGTGCGGCAATGCGTACAACGGTCAAAAAAGTTTTGGCTGCGATTGAAGCAGGCGATAAAGAAGCAGCAACCGCTGCATTCCGCGTTGCTCAGTCTAGCCTGGATAACCTGGCTGGAAAAGGTTTGATCGCTAAAAACAAAGCGGCTCGTAATAAAAGTCGTTTGAACGCGCGCATCAAAGCGATGGCTTAATCGTTTTCGGATTTAGTTAGTTAGTTTATGAAAACCGGGTTTATCCCGGTTTTTTTATGCCTGAATATCGTCGTTTACGAAGAATTATCGAAAATAATATGTTCAGCAAGCGTTTGATGGTTAAAATCACCTTGTCAGGCATCTGTTTGAAATAATTAAGGGTCTAAGTGGTTTATTTTGAAACGCATAATTAAGGCAACGGCTACGGTCGGCGGTATGACAATGATTTCCCGAGTGCTTGGGTTTGTTCGGGATATGGTGATTGCACGATATTTCGGGGCCTCAGCCGGTGCGGATGCATTTTTTGTCGCCTTTAAGATTCCCAACTTCTTTCGACGCTTGTTTGCAGAAGGTGCGTTTTCTCAAGCGTTTGTGCCGGTGCTTGCGGAGGCGAAGGAAAAACGAGGTAAGCAAGCCGTTAAACATCTGGTAGATGCTATCTCTTTCCGGTTGGGCGGGATTTTACTTGTGTTGACCGCTTTCGGTGTCTTTGGTTCCAGCCTATGGATGATGGTGTTCGCTCCCGGGTTTATCGACGACCCCGCGAAATTCAAACTGGCTTCCGACATGCTGTCGGTGACCTTTCCGTATTTGATGTTGATTTCTTTTGTCGCCTTTTCTTCGGCGATTATGAATACTTATAATCAATTCGCCGTACCGGCATTTACTCCGGTCTTTTTGAACCTTTCGCTGATCTCGTTCGCCATTTGGGTCTCGCCCTTGCTGGATGTCCCGGTGATGGCTTTGGCATGGGGGGTGTTTGCCGCAGGGGTGATCCAGTTGATTTTTCATCTGCCCTTTTTAATCAAGTTGGGGTTGTTGCCGCACCCGACGCGTCAAGCCGATCCCGGGGTCCAGGAAGTGAAAAAACTGATGCTGCCAGCATTGTTCGGCGTCTCGGTAGCGCAGATTAATTTATTGGTCGATACGGTGTTGGCGTCCTTTCTGGTCACGGGTTCGGTGTCCTGGCTGTATTACTCCGATCGCTTGATGGAATTCCCTCTAGGGGTTTTCGGGGTCGCTCTGGCAACCGTTATTTTGCCAGGCCTGTCGAAAAAATCCGCCAATGAGGATTGGCAGGGCTTTCAACAGGATATCGATACGGCCTTGAGACTGGTGTTGGTTATCGGCTTGCCGGCAATGCTTGGGTTGCTGCTGTTGGCCGAACCCTTGATTGTCAGTTTGTTTTATTATGGCGCCTTCACCGAGCAGGATGTGTTTATGTCCGGTAACAGTTTGATGGCCTATTCCTTCGGTTTGATCGGTTTTATTCTGGTGAAAATCCTTGCGCCGGCGTTTTATGCCAGGAAGGATATGAAAACGCCGGTCAGGATCGCGGTGGTGGCGTTAGTGACCAATACGGTGTTGAACCTGGCTTTCATTGTGCCTTTTGCACATGTTGGTTTGGCGGCGGCCACCTCGATTTCCGCTTTTGTGAATGGCGGGTTGCTGTACTGGTATCTAACCAAACAGGGCGTGTTTACGCCCTTGCCGGGTTGGCGCGTATTGTTCCTCCAGTCAGGGGTAGCGAATATTGCACTGGTCGTGTTTTTATGGTGGGTCAGTCCGCCGGTAAGCCACTGGCTTCAGCTTGACTTCTGGTCACGACTGGAATGGTTGGGCGGATTGGTTTTTGGCGCAGTTTTGCTGTATTTCACGGTATTAATGCTTGTGGGAATCCATCCTAAGCGTTTGCTGAAATCTTCGACGAAGTAAAAGTCGCCAAAAAAAAGACGGATTGCCTCTTCTCCGAAGATTAACAAGGTGTTATCGTTTCTGATGCGATATAATTTATAGCTTATTCATTTTATTCGGAATACACGGGTTTTAACTGTTATTTCTATGCAACTGATTCGCGGTTTACATAATCTACCTGCAGTGGCGGAAACCCTAAAAAACGGTTGCGTATTGACGATCGGTAATTTTGACGGCATCCATCTGGGGCACCAGCAAGTGCTTGATCAGGTTGTCTCTCAAGCGAAAGCGCTTGGATTACCCAGTATGGTGATGTTGTTTGAGCCCTTGCCGATCGAGTTTTTCGCACCGAACCGGGCGCCGGTTCGTTTGATGAATCTGAGAGAGAAATTGGAAGGGTTTCAGAAAACCCATATCGATTTTGTCCTGGTTTGTCGTTTTAATGCCGAGTTCGCTAACCAGACACCCAAAGAGTTTGTCGAGGGGCTGTTGGCAGAGCGGTTGCACGTTAAGAAACTGGTTGTGGGGGATGATTTCCGTTTTGCAAAAGACCGCAGTGGAAATTTCGATTACCTTAACCAGCAGGGAAGAAAACTCGGATTCGAGGTTGAAGATATGTCCACCTTGACCATCGGTGCGGATCGGGTGAGCAGTACCCGTATCCGGCAGGCTTTGGCGGCACATGATTTGACACTCGCGCAAAGTCTGCTCAATAAGCCCTTTTGTTTTAAAGGGCGTGTGATTCACGGTAAAAAGCTGGGGCGACAACTTGGTTTTCGAACCTTGAACTTGAACCCCAAACGGATTCAAATGCCGGTGGAAGGGGTCTATACCGTTTATGTCACCGGATTGGCCGATCAAGATTGGCCGGGCATCGCCAATATTGGTATTCGCCCGACAGTCGATGGCTTGAGGCCGTCGATAGAAGTCCATTTATTTAACTGGACCAAAGAAGTATACGGAAAACATGTCGGGGTCAAACTTGACCAGTTTATCCGTTCGGAAATGCGCTTTGACGATTTGGATGCCTTAAAGGCTCAGATTGTTCAAGACATCGCCCGAGCCAAGCAAATTTTAAAGATCGAAGACATTTAAATTTATAACTTAACCACGCTAGATGATTTGACACCTGTTATGACAAAAGATTACAAACCAACACTGAACCTTCCGGAAACCGATTTTCCGATGAGAGGAAACTTGCCGAATAGAGAGCCCAAGCAAGTTGAAGCCTGGGCGTCAAAAGACCTGTATCGCCAAGTACGACAGGCGATGGAAGGGCGTCCGAAATTTATTCTGCATGATGGTCCACCGTATGCAAACGGTAACATCCATATCGGGCACGCGGTCAATAAAGTTCTTAAGGACATGATTATCAAGTCGAAAGGCCTGAGCGGATTCGATGCGCCTTATGTGCCAGGTTGGGATTGTCACGGTCTGCCGATCGAACTTAATGTGGAAAAGAAAAAAGGCAAGGTCGGTCAAAAAATCAATGCGACGGATTTTCGTCAAGCCTGTCGTGATTATGCTCAGAAGCAGGTGGATGGGCAAATGGCCGACTTCAAGCGTTTGGGCGTGATGGCAGACTGGCAAAACCCTTATTTGACCAAAGACTTCAAATACGAAGCGGATGAAATCCGGGCGTTGGCCAAGATTATTGAAAATGGCCATCTGATGAAGGGGACCAAGCCGGTTTATTGGAGTGTCGGCGGACGTTCGGCATTGGCGGAAGCGGAAGTCGAATACGAAGACAAACGCTCCCATGCGATTGACGTTCGCTTCAAGGTGATTGATGAAGACGCTTTCTTCAAACGTTGTCATCATGTTGAAGATCATCTGGGCGAAGGGCCGCTTTCCGTAGTGATTTGGACGACCACGCCTTGGACGTTGCCTGCGAACCAGGCCGTCGCAATCAATCCCGAACTGGAATATGCCGTCGTTCAAGTGGAAGGCGAACATGGACCGGAGCGGTTGTTTGTGGCCGAAGCCTTGATCAAGGACACTATGGATCGTTGGGGCTTCGAGCAGTACCGTGTCATTGCTTATGGTCGTGGCGATCAGTTTGATTTAATCCGTCTGCAACACCCGTTCTATGACCGTATCGTTCCGATCATTCTGGGCGATCACGTTACCACCGATGCCGGGACGGGCTGTGTACATACGGCGCCGGGTCACGGGCAGGAAGATTACGCCGTCGGTTTGAAATACGATTTGGAAGTGGATTGTCCGGTAGACGGCAACGGTAATTATGTTGCCGGAACACCGATCTTTGAGGGGGAAAACGTCTTAAAGGCCGATGATCATGTGATTGAAGTGTTGCAAGCGCATAAAGCGCTGGTGCATCACGAAGCCATTGTCCATAGTTACCCGCATTGCTGGCGGACCAAAACCCCTTTGATTTTCCGTGCGACGCCTCAGTGGTTTATCAGTATGACGCAGGCTGGGTTAAGAGACGCGGCAATGACGGAAATCAAAAAAGTTGAATGGGTGCCTGAATGGGGTCAGTCCCGCATTGAAGGCATGATCGAAGGACGTCCGGATTGGTGTATTTCCCGCCAGCGTTTCTGGGGGGTTCCGATCACGATCTTTGTTCATAAAGTCACAGGTGAAATGCACCCGGATACGGTCGAATTGATGGAAAAAGTTGCCCAGATGGTCGAAGAAAACTCGATTGACGCTTGGTATGATCTCGATCCGAAAACCTTGTTGGGGGCGGAAGCGGATGATTACGAGCAGGTGACCGATATCCTCGATGTCTGGTTCGATTCCGGTATTTCGCATTATACCGTGTTGCAGCAGCGCGCTGAATTGTCCAAGCCGGCTGATCTTTATCTAGAAGGCTCCGATCAGCATCGCGGCTGGTTCCAGTCGTCATTGTTGTCGTCGTTGGCGATTGATGGAGGGGCGCCTTATCGTCAAGTGCTCACGCATGGCTTTACCGTGGATAAAGACGGTAAGAAAATGTCGAAATCCAAAGGAAATGTCGTCGCACCGCAGGATATCGCCAATAAATATGGTGCGGATATTTTACGTTTGTGGATTTCTGCAGCGGATTATCGTTATGAGATGACCGTATCGGATGAAATTATCAGCCGTACCGCGGATGCTTATCGCCGTATTCGTAACACCTCGCGTTTCTTGTTGGCGAATATCAACGGCTTCAACCCAGGTTCGGATTTAGTGGATTACGACAAAATGTTGCCATTGGATCAGTGGGTACTCGGCCGTGCCGCGAGCATTCAAAAAGAAATCATTGCCGCTTACGATGCCTATAATTTCCATGCGATCTATCAGGCAGTGACTCATTTCTGCTCGATCGAGTTGGGCGCTTTCTATCTGGATGTGATCAAAGACCGTCAATATACCTGTAAAGCGGATGGCTTGCCGAGACGTTCGGCGCAGACGGCTTTGTATCACATTATCGAAGCACTGACACGCTGGAT
>JAWVWZ010000044.1:0-8707 GCA_033723505.1 Hydrogenovibrio sp. | reverse complement strand
GGTCTCGGGATCAAAGTGTCAGGCGTCACTTCAAAAGTCATGCCCCAAAATTCCTTTTCTCCCAGTAGATAGGCTACCGGCGTGCCTTGGCTTCTCGCCTCAATCAAGTTTTTGAAGCGATCGGTTTGTTCAGGCGTTAAGGGCGTTTCCGGCCAGGTGAACAGATAAGTGCGGGCACGCTCGATCGCTTCGCAAAGCAATAGCTCTGCATCCAGAGCGGCAGAATCGGTGTTCAGCTGCTGCTTGCCGTAAGAGAGCGCTTCTGCGATGTTCATGGCAGGGTTACTGGTCACTGAGGGCGGCCAGTTGCTCCGCCTGGTATTCATTGACTAATGGGTCCAGAACCTGCTGTAGCCCTCCTTGCATGACTTCGTCCAGTTTGTACAGAGTGAGATTGATACGGTGATCGGTGACGCGGCCTTGAGGGTAATTGTAGGTGCGGATTCGATCAGATCTATCTCCCGTTCCCACCAGGCTTTTACGTTCTTGAGCAATTTCCTGATCGTGTTTGCGCTGCTTTTCATCCATAATTCTCGCAGCCAGTAACGACATGGCGCGTGCACGGTTTTTGTGCTGTGAACGCTCGTCCTGACATTCGACGACGGTTCCGGTGGGAATATGGGTGATTCGGATGGCCGAATCGGTTTTGTTGACGTGTTGTCCCCCGGCGCCGGATGCGCGGAAAGTGTCGACTTTCAGATCCGCTGGATTCAGTTCCACCGCTTCAACGTCGGGTGCTTCCGGCATGATAACGACCGTGGCCGCCGAAGTGTGGACGCGTCCTTGAGTTTCCGTTGCCGGCACCCGTTGAACTCGGTGTGCGCCCGATTCGAATTTAAGGCGGGAATAAGCGCCTTCACCAATGATACGGGCGATGATTTCTTTATACCCGCCGTGTTCACCTTCCTGAGAGTTGATGACCTCGACCTGCCAGCGCATGCTTTCGGCATAGCGGCTGTACATACGGAAAAGATCGCCGGCGAAGATGGCGGCTTCATCTCCGCCTGTTCCGGCACGGATTTCCAGGAAGATGTTGGCATCATCGTTGGGATCTTTCGGCAGCAGCATTTTCTGCAGTTCCAGTTCAAGAGATTCGATTTGTTTTTCCAAATCGGGCAGTTCTTCCTGTCCCATTTCCTTCAGGTCTGGGTCGCCCGATTTGATCATTTCCTTGGCTTCTTCCAAATCGCTTTCGGTGGCCAAGAAGCGATTGTAGGTTTCGACGACCGGGGTGATTTGCGCATATTCTTTGTTGAGATTGCGAAATTGCGTCTGATCATTAATGACATCCGGGTCGGACATCAGGTGGTTGACCTCGTCCTGTCGTTCGATCAATAAATCCAGTTTTTTTCTGATAGAGTCTTTCATGAGCTAGTTTTCTTTTGGTTATAAGCGGAGTGTGCTGAGAATAGCGGCGCTAATTGGAAGAGGCGGTTTGTGCGTTATCCAGCAGCAACTGCTTAGCGGAATCGATGATCTGTTGTTCCCCCTTCAAACCGGCTTGATGCAGGTTGGTTGTAGGGGTGTGAAGAATTTTGTTGGTCAGTTGGTTGGCCAAACGCTTGACGACCTGTTCAGCATCATCCCCTTTGCGCAATTGATTAAGCGCTTCATGGATCGCGGTCTCTTTCATTTGGTAGGCTTGTTGGCGATAACTTTGAATGATTGGGCTGGCCTGTTGGGATGCCTGATATTGCATCATAAAACTTTCGGCCTGAGAACAGACGATTTCTTCAGCTTCCAACGCCGCATCTTTTCGAGACTGCTTGTTTTCCTCGATGATGGCGGTCAGGTCGTCGACGGTATAAAGATAGGTGTTTTCCAAGGAGCTGACTTCGGGGTCAATGTCTCTTGGCACGGCGATGTCGACCAAAAACATAGGCTTGTTGCGTCGTGTTTTCAAAGCGTCACTGATGTTTTGTTTGTTGAGAATCGGCACCGGGCTGGCTGTCGAAGCAATGACCATATCTGCTTCGTGCAGGTGATCCCCGATTTCATTCAGGCCAATGGCGTAACCGCCCAAGGCTTCCGTAATGTTGTGTGCTTTTTCCAACGTCCGGTTGGCGACGATCAGTTTACCAATATTGTGTTCTTTCAAATGCCTCGCGACCAAGTCGATGGTTTCGCCGGCGCCGAGTAACAGAGCAGTTTGTTCAGAGAGGTCGCCGAAGAACTGCTTGGAAAGTGCTACCGCTGAAAACGCGACAGAAACCGGGCTGGAGCCGATTGCAGTATCGGTACGGATTTGTTTCACCGTCTTGAATATGTGCTGAAACAAAGCGTCCATTCTTTGGTGTAGGGTTTCGGCCTTCTGGGCGGCATTATAGGCGTCTTTAATCTGGCCGAAAATCTGCGGTTCACCCAGTACCAGCGAGTTGAGCCCACTGGATACGCGCATAATGTGTTTGATCGCGTCCAGATCGGTTTTTTGGTACAGGTATTCCGACAAGCTTTTTTCCGGCAACTCGAAGTGTTGGTGCAACCAGAGTTCAACCGCTGCGGGGCAGAGTGATTTGAGGTTGCAGTAGATTTCGGTTCGGTTACAGGTAGACAGGATGATGTATTCGTTGCCGGGATACTTTTCCTTCAGTTCTACAAGCGCAGTGTGTACCTGTTCCGGAGAGAAAGAAACTTTCTCTCGAACATCCACAGGGGCCGTTTTATGGTTAACGCCCAAAACAAATAATTTCATATAGAACCGAATTTAATGTAAAGTAAAGAAAAAATTAACGCGATAAGGAGGCGTAATTTTGCTAAATTATGCGTCTAATTGCAAGTTTATGGATAGATTTCTGTGCAGAATGCCTCTTCTTTTAGAAAACTAAGCGCTTTAACGCTTTTGTGCTTCGGCACGACAATGATGGCCGGTTGCAGCCAAAACGTTAAGGACAGCAAAGCCACTCCGCAATCCCTTCAGCAAGATACTTCCGTCAAATCGAAGTCGGCCGTATCGGAAGACAAACCGATTTATACCCATATTCCACCGGATGTCATGTATAAGGTGCTGGTTGCCGAGATGCTATTGAAAAAGAATCAAGCAGCCTCGGCTTATCCGTTGATGTATTCGGCGGCCAAGGAAACGCGTAATCCGGAACTGGCTGAACGCGCTTTTCAGTTGTCGATGACGACCATGAATATCCAGGCGGTACAGGATGCGACGGATTTGTGGCGTGATATCTCACCTGAAAAAGCTTTACCTTGGAAGGCTTCCTATATCATGTCGGTCAGAGCGGGTGACCAAGAGCAAGCATTTCAACAGTGGTTGAAATATAAATCCCTGTCCAAGTCGCCTTTGGAGTCTTTATTGATCGAGGCCGGCTTGAAGGTCAGTCAATCGGCGACGAAAAAGAACGGTCTGCTGTTTATTAAAAAACTGCAAAGCACCTATCCTGACGAAGCGGCATCCTATTTCGCTCTGGGCGTGGCGGCCGCTAACTATAACGAATTCTGGCTGGCCATCCCGCCGTTGGAAAAAGCGGCATCCATGTATGCGGACAAGGTAGCATCCTATCGTGGAGACGAAGATGAACAGTCGATTTCCCCACAGAAAATGGAGCGGGAAATTTATCTGCTACTGGCGACGGTGTATCTGAAGTCCGGTGAGGTTAAGCAGGGCTTGAAAAAAATCGATGCCTATCTTGACGATCATGAAGACGATTGGGAACTGCAAGAAAAGTATGCCCGATTGGAAGTCAAAGCCGGGTTGTTCAAAGCAGCGGAAAAAAGATATTTGAATGTGGTTGCCCACGAGCCGGCGGCTTATACGTCTCGTTTGTCAGCAGCGTTGTTGCAGTTGGAGCGCCAAGCTTATGAAGTAGCGTCCAAGAATCTGGAAATGCTGAGACCGATTCCTCAGTATCGTTCGGTCGCGACTTATTATTTAGGGGTTGCCAGTCAGGAACAGGGGAAATCAAAAGCGGCCGTACAGTATTTTAAGGCGGTCAAAACCGAAGACTATTATCTGGATGCGCGCTTGCATATTGCGGAAATCGAGTTTCCAAAAGACGGTCTGAAGAAAACCCTGAGTAAACTGGATAAACTGGAAGCCAAAACCGACGAGCAGAAGGTCAAGCTTTATCGCGCCCAAGCGGTGTTCTATAAGTTGTCCGGTAAAAAACAAAAAGCGGTGAATGCTTACCAAAATGCATTGCAGCTTGATCCGAACAATATCGGGATTTTATTGACTCAGGCAATGCTGTTATACGATTTGAAGCAATTCTCGGCTTATGAAAAGAATATCCAGAAAGCGCTAGTCATTGATCCGGACGATGTCGAAGCTTTGAATGCTTTGGCGTATTACTACGTCGAGCGCAAACAGCATTTGGCTAAGGCAAAAAAGATGCTGGACAAGGCGTTGAAGTTGGCGCCGAACCGTTTCTATATTCTTGATAGTCGTGGTTGGCTGGCATATCAGGAAGGCAATTATCGTGAAGCGGAGCGTTATCTGGAAAAAGCTTTCAGCCAGCAGCTGGATGACGAGGTGTTGATGCATCTGATTGAAACCAAATGGCGACTCGGTAAACATCAGGAAGCCACCACGCTTTGGAAGCGTTATCATGCCAAGTTTCCAAAAAACCAACGTTTACAGACTTTGGTTCAGGATTTGAAAAAAGGGCGTTAAGTCACGCACCTTATCTGAATTTGTCACGATTGAAATTATCCTGTAATATGGATTTCTAAAGAAATTAAGGGGTTAGCGAAATTTTAGCTGGCTCGGTTCGGCAGGTCGCATTCATTCAAAGGGCATAAGGCCTTTTGGGTGGAAAGATTTCGACACTCGAATCGGCAATTTTTTGCAAAAATTCGCTTGCTTTTAATTCGATAAAGTGGATAATACGCACCTGTCTTTCGGGACACATATTAGAGTTGGGCTATCGCCAAGCGGTAAGGCAACGGGTTTTGATCCCGTCATGCGCAGGTTCGAATCCTGCTAGCCCAGCCATTATCCTTACAGAATTCATCAAACATTTTTCCTTGTCCTACCCTTTAGGAGACGCCTTGAATGGCTTATAAAAATGTCCGATTGTTTGCTGGAAACGCAAACGTTAGTCTTGCAGAAAATATCTCTTCTTCAATTGAAATCCCCCTAGGAAAAGCTGATGTTGGCCGTTTTAGCGATGGCGAAATCATGGTTCAGATCAATGAATCTGTTCGCGGGAAAGATGTTTACGTTTTACAACCGACTTGTACGCCGGAACCGGCTGTCAACCTGATGGAATTGCTGGTGATGATCGATGCGTTGAAGCGCGCGTCCGCCAAGCGTATTACTGCGGTGGTGCCTTATTATGGGTTTGCCCGGCAAGATCGTCGACCTCACTCGGCGCGCGTGCCGATTACGGCACGTCTGGCGGCGGACATGATTACCGTTGCCGGTGCCGATCGAGTCATCACGGTCGATTTGCACGCCGACCAGATCCAAGGGTTCTTTGATATTCCGGTTGATAATATTTATGGCTCTCCAACGCTGGTTGCCGATATGCGGACTTCTGGACACATCGCCGACGACAATATGATGGTGGTCTCGCCAGATATGGGCGGGGTGGTTAGAGCGCGTGCCGTGGCCAAGGCACTGGGCTGTGATATGGCGATTATCGATAAACGCCGTCCGAAAGCCAATGTGGCGCAAATCATGAATATCATCGGTGATGTTACCGGTCGCGACTGTATTCTGGTCGATGACATGGTCGATACTGCCGGAACCCTGTGTAAAGCCGCAGCGGCCTTGATGGAACACGGCGCAAAAAGCGTGACGGCTTATGTGGTGCATGCAGTCTTGTCCGGCCCGGCGGTGGAGAATATCAACAATTCGACGCTGACGGAGCTGGTGGTCACCGACACCATTCCGTTGTCGGTTTCGGCGCTGGAATCCGATAAAATCCGTCAGGTCTCCATTGCCCCGATGCTGGGCGAAACCATCCGCCGCGTGCATCAGGAAGAATCTGTTTCCGAGTTGATGCCGATCCGTTAATTCCGATCGAAGCAAACGAATTTTCGAAAAAGCACTTAATTTTCCAGGAATTAAGTGCTTTTTTTGTATCTAAGTATATTATTTTTAATCTTTTTCTGTATAATACCGCCTTCATTTCTATGCTTGGTCGCGAGCATGGAGTTTTTCTAATACGAGGAAATTGCTCGTTTTTTTGGAGTAGAACAATGAGTCAAGTATGGACTGCAGAACTTCGTACTGAAGAAGGGAAAGGTGCGAGCCGCCGCCTTCGTCATGCGGGGAAAATCCCGGCCATCATCTATGGTGGGGATAAGGAAGCGAAATCAATTGCATTGGTTTCAAATTTGGTTGAACGTGCGTTGCAAGACAACGATTATTTCAACATGGTATTGACGATTGAAGGTGCTGGCGATACAGAAAGCTGTGTCATCAAAGACCTACAGCGTCACCCGGCAACAGGCTTCATTTCACACATCGATTTTCAAAGAGCGTCTGACACGGCTTACATCGTTAAGCGCGTACCTTTGGCATTTAAAGGGAAAGAAGTCTCTCCTGGTGTGAAAATGGGTGGTCTAATGTCATTTATGCAGCAATCTGTTGAAGTGCGTTGTTTGACAAAAGATCTTCCGACTAAGATTGAAGTTGACGTGTCTAACATGGAAGCGGGTACAAACCTACGTTTGTCTCAGTTGGATATGCCTGAAGGTGTAACGCTGACCGCTCTGACACACGGTAGCTCTGACTACGACCAAGCTGTTGTTGGTATCGGTAAAATCAAGCGTTAATCGCTGACCTCAATCGTAAAGCCCGCTTATGTCATCTGTTAAATTGATTGTTGGACTTGGTAACCCAGGACAGCAATACGAGCAGACCCGACATAATGCGGGTTTTTGGTTTGTGGAGGAAGTTGCCCGTCAATACAATGTGCAATTTCGTCCAGAAACCAAATTCTTAGGGGAAGTCACCCGAGTTCAATCCAATGGTCAGGATTTCTGGCTATTGAAACCCACCACCTTTATGAATCGCAGCGGTCAATCGATCCAGGCGCTGGCCAACTTTTATAAGATCGAGCCGGAAGCGATTCTGGTGGTGCATGACGAGTTGGATTTGGAGCCCGGGGTCGCCCGCTTCAAAAAAGGCGGCGGTCATGGCGGCCATAACGGTTTGCGAGATACCATCTCCGCCCTGGGTTCCAAAGAATTCTGGCGCTTGAGACTGGGGATCGGCCATCCCGGGGACCGAAAACAGGTCGTCGACTATGTGCTCAAGGCGCCCTCCAAAACGGATTTCAAACTAATTGACGACGCCATGTATGAAGCCACGCGCGTGTTGCCGGATATTTTGGCTGGCAATGCTGAAAAGGCGATGAATCAGCTTCATACGGCGTGTAAATAACACCTTAACCCTTTTTCTTTCAGGAGTATCAAAATGGGAATCAAATGCGGTATTGTCGGTTTGCCTAATGTCGGGAAATCCACGTTGTTCAATGCGTTAACCAATGCAGGAATTGAATCAGCCAACTACCCGTTTTGTACGATCGAACCGAATGTCGGTGTTGTCCCGGTGCCGGATTATCGCGAACAGGCACTGGCCGAAATCGTCAAGCCTGAGCGAGTACTTTCCGCCACGGTCGATTTTATGGATATCGCCGGTCTGGTGGAAGGCGCTTCCAAAGGGGAAGGGCTGGGGAATAAATTCCTCGCCAATATCCGCGAAACCGACGCGATCGTTCAAGTCGTGCGGTGTTTCGAAAACGACGACATCGTTCACGTCGCCGGCAAGGTCGATCCGCTGTCCGATATCGAAATCATCAATATGGAATTGATGTTCGCCGATATGGAATCGTTGGAAAAAGCCATTCAGAAAGTGCAGCGTGTCGCCAAAAGCGGCGATAAGGACGCACTGGCGAAATTAAATATCTACGAAAAGGTCTTGAAAGAAGTCGAAGGCGGCAAGCTGGTGCGTCTGGTGGACTTGTCCGACGACGAGCGTCTGGTGTTGAGAGACCTGCATTTATTGACAGTCAAGCCGATGATGTACATCGCCAACGTCAATGAAGACGGCTTTGAAAACAACCCTTACCTGGAAGCGGTGGAAAAACTCGCGGCTGAGCAGGGTGCTGTGGTGGTGCCGATCTGTGCCGAAATCGAAGAACAGATCGCCGAGCTGGACGAAGAAGACAAAGCCGATTTCCTTTCCGAAATGGGGCAGGATGAGCCGGGACTGAACCGCGTCATCCGCGCCGCCTATGATTTGCTGGGGCTGCAAACCTATTTCACCGCCGGGGTGAAGGAAGTGCGTGCCTGGACCGTTAAAAAAGGCGCTACGGCACCACAGGCGGCCGGTGTTATCCACACCGATTTTGAAAAGGGCTTTATCCGTGCCGAAGTCACCGCCTACGAAGACTTTATCGAATACAAAGGCGATGCCGGTGCCAAGGCGGCTGGAAAGCAGCGCCTGGAAGGCAAGGAATATATCGTTAAAGACGGCGATGTCATGCACTTCCGTTTCAATGTCTGATGCGTACTGAAATCTGCCAGGCGGGGGAGTGCGAACTTGATCTCAGCTCCCCAGCCTGGCAGAAAATGCACTTCGGCATGCAAGCGTAAAAAATCCTAAGAAAATTGGATTTCGGGAATTGACAACCGCTGTAAAAACTCTATAATACCCAACTTCTTCAGGCTACATAGCTCAGCTGGTTAGAGCACATCACTCATAATGATGGGGTCCCAGGTTCAAATCCCGGTGTAGCCACCATAT
>JAWVWZ010000043.1:0-8724 GCA_033723505.1 Hydrogenovibrio sp. | reverse complement strand
CTATTGATATTGCTGGTGATACCAAGCGTTCTTTCAGTTTATGAGGGCGTGATGGAGCGATGGCAACACCGCTCCAAAGATCATGATGACAGCGTTCCGGAATCGAGCTGATCAGCTATTCTGATATCCTGGATTCCAAGGATGGTCGCAACGGATCAGGCCGTTTTCGATGGGTGGACAGTAGGTTTCTCCTCCCGAAGCTTTCCAAGCGCTATAGCCGCCGAGCAGGTTGACAACCTGTGTGTAGCCCATTTTTTGCATGGTGTCTGCCGCTAATGCCCCTCTGCCACCACTTTGACAGAAAATCAGCCAGGGTTGATTCAGGTCGGAAAGTTCAGGGTTGTGGCCGGCAAAGTCCTTGTCACACATGGGTTCAAGCATGCCGCGCGGAATGTGCAGTGCCATCGGAAGGGTTCCGTCGAGAAACTCTGCCGGCTCCCGTACGTCCAGAATTTTATAGCCTTGTGCGATCAAGTCTTTTGCCTGTTCGCAGTCGACTTCCTTGATATGGGATTTTGCTTCGGATACGAGCGATTTGAGTGAATCTGCCATGACAGCCTCCTTTGGGTTTTGAGTTGCAGGCAGGTCTAATTTATCAAAAAACAGCGTAATCCTAAAAATAATATAAGTGAATAAAAAAATTAATATTTTTGTTATTTGGAGGGTGTAGCCTGTCAGGCATGCATTTTGCCGATAGAGAAAGGATTTTTTTAAATTAATTAAATCTGGCAGATGATAAGAAAACTTGATGATTTTGTCGTTTTAGGCGAAAATGTTCGTCCAATTTTATAGTAGTGGTTTTTTTATATTCAAATCTCCCCTGTTTTTTGGGTGTAGATAAATGACACTAAATACCGAATTTTTTTAACTTGAGGGAAGTTGCCAATGTCAACTCGTAGAGAACTTGCAAACGCGATTCGTGTTCTGAGCATGGACGCGGTACAGAAAGCTAAATCAGGACACCCTGGTGCGCCAATGGGTATGGCGGATATCGCCGAAGTCCTGTGGAATAGCCACATGAAATATAACCCTACGAATGCTAACTGGGCAGATCGCGACCGTTTCGTACTGTCTAACGGACATGGATCTATGTTGATCTATTCTCTGTTGCACTTAACCGGGTTCGATCTAAGCATGGAAGATATTAAGAACTTCCGTCAGTTGCACGCGAAAACCGCAGGTCACCCTGAATATGGGTATGCCGATGGTATCGAAACAACGACCGGACCTCTAGGGCAGGGGATTACCAATGCGGTAGGGATGGCGATTGCAGAACGTACGCTTGCTGCTCAGTTCAACAAGCAAAACCACGATATCGTTAACCACTACACTTATGTTTTCATGGGTGACGGTTGTTTGATGGAAGGGTTGTCTCACGAAGCAGCTGCGATGGCTGGAACTTTGGGTCTAGGCAAGTTGATCGCATTCTGGGATGACAATGATATTTCTATCGACGGTCACATCTCTGATTGGATGGAACGCGATGTTGCAGGTCGTTTCCAGTCTTATGACTGGCACGTTATCCGCGATGTAGACGGTCACGATGCTGAAGCCATCGATAAAGCGATTCGTGAAGCGAAATCTGTTAATGATAAGCCGACTTTGATCTGTACTCGCACAACCATCGGTTTCGGTTCTCCGAACCTATGCGGTACGCACGACTGTCACGGTGCGCCTCTAGGGGATGAAGAGATCAAGTTGACTCGTGAAAACCTAGGCTGGGATTATGACCCATTTGTGATTCCTGATGAAGTGTACGAAGGTTGGGATCATAAAGCGCAGGGTGCTGCCGACGAAGCGGCTTGGAATGAGAAGTTCGAAGCATACCGTGCAGAATACCCAGAAGAAGCGGCAGAATTCGAGCGTCGTATGGCGGGTGAGTTACCTGCAAACTTTGAAGTCGAAATGGACAAGTTCATTGCGAAGACTCAAGAAGAAATGCCGAATATCGCTTCTCGTAAGGCGTCTCAAAATGCAATCGAAGCGATGGGGCCTTTGTTGCCGGAAATGTTCGGTGGGTCTGCTGACTTGACAGGGTCTAACCTGACTAACTGGTCCGGTACGGTCAAGGTCAATCACGAAAATCCAAAAGGTAACTACCTGTCATGGGGGGTTCGTGAATTTGGTATGGCGCACATGATGAACGGTATGGTTCTTCATGGTGGGTTCAAAGTTTACGGTGGAACTTTCTTCATGTTCATGGAATTCATGCGTAACGCTTTGCGTATGTCTGCCTTGATGAAAATCGGTACGATTTATGTCTATACACATGACTCGATCGGTTTGGGTGAAGATGGTCCGACGCATCAGCCTGTTGAGCAATTGGCAACGATGCGTGTGATTCCGAACTTCCAAACATGGCGTGGATGTGACGCGGTTGAAGCGGCGGTTTCTTGGAAAATCGCGATGATGCGTGGTGATGCACCAACAGCATTGGTCTTCTCTCGTCAAAACCTGACGCCGATGGAACGTACTGCTGAGCAAGTGAAAAACATCGAAAAAGGTGGTTATGTATTGAAAGATTGCGCGGGAACACCTGATGTAATCTTTATTGCAACCGGTTCTGAAGTTGGTCTGGCCGTTGAAGCAGCGGAAGCAATGGATGCAAACGTTCGTGTTGTTTCCATGCCATCTACCTGTGCATTCGACACACAAGACCAAGCTTATAAAGATTCTGTTTTGATTCCTGGTGTCAAGCGCGTTGCGATTGAAGCGGGTGTGGCCGAGTCTTGGTACAAGTATGTTGGTCTTGATGGCGGCATCGTTTGCATGAAGACTTTCGGTGAATCTGCGCCAGCAGGTGAGCTGTTCAAAGAATTCGGCTTTACGGTTGAAAACGTGGTTGCAACTGCAAACAAGGTTCTTGGTAAATAATAATTGATAAATTCAGATTGGAGCCTTCGGGCTCTAATGAAATTTAGGAGTAAATAATAATGACAATTAAAGTTGGTATTAACGGTTTCGGCCGTATCGGTCGTATGGCTTTCCGTGCTGCAGCTAAGGACTTCAAAAACATTGAAGTTGTGGCAATTAACGATCTATTGGATCCAGAGTATTTGGCATACATGCTGAAGTATGATTCTGTCCATGGTCGTTTTGACGGTGATGTTGAAGTAAAAGACGGTAACCTAGTTGTTAACGGTAAGACCATTCGCATTACTGCCGAGCGCAACCCAGCAGACCTTAAGTGGGATGAAGTGGGCGCGGATCTGGTTATCGAATGTACCGGTTTCTTCCTAACTGAAGAATCTTGCCAGGCTCACCTTGATGCGGGTGCGAAGAAAGTTGTTCAGTCAGCGCCTTCAAAAGACCACACGCCAATGTTCGTATATGGTGTTAACCACGCTGAGTATGCGGGTCAAGCGATTGTTTCTGCCGCTTCTTGTACCACTAACGGTTTGGCGCCAGTTGCAAAAGTATTGAACGATAACTTCGGAATCAAACGTGGTTTGATGTCAACGGTTCACGCGGCAACAGCGACTCAAAAAACGGTTGACGGTCCTTCTATGAAAGACTGGCGTGGTGGTCGTGGTATTCTTGAAAATATCATTCCTTCTTCAACGGGTGCGGCAAAAGCAGTTGGTAAAGTACTGCCAGCTTTGAACGGCAAGTTGACTGGTATGGCTTTCCGTGTTCCTACTTCTGACGTTTCTGTTGTTGACCTGACAGTTGAGCTGGAAAAAGAAGCTTCTTACGACGACATTTGTGCGGCGATGAAAAAAGCTTCTGAAGGCGAATTGGCTGGTGTTCTAGGGTACACTGAAGAAGCAAACGTTTCGACTGACTTCCGTGGTGACTCTCATCCATCTATCTTTGACGCTAAAGCAGGGATCGCTCTAGATTCTACTTTCGTTAAAGTTGTTGCTTGGTATGACAACGAGTATGGTTACACTTGTAACATGATGCGCGTTGTTGAGCACGTAGGTAGCAACTAAGATCCTTTCTTAGAAATGCTAAAAGAATGGGCGGCAGGGATTTCCCTGTTCGCCTTTCTTTTAACATGAATTTTCTTTTCCATATTTTTTGAGTATTGAAACGAAAATTTAATGTTTCGAACTTATAATTTAAATCCAATGTTGCTGAAGGCCTCGGCCTGGCAATAGTCAACTTTAAAAAGAGGACTCACTATGTCTGTAATTAAGATGTCTGATCTAGACTTAGCTGGTAAGCGCGTATTAATTCGTGAAGATTTGAACGTACCGGTTAAGGACGGAAAAGTAACTTCTGACGCACGTATCCGTGCTTCTCTTCCAACCATCAAAATGGCTGCCGATGCGGGTGCAAAAGTCATGTTGATGTCTCACCTGGGTCGTCCGACGGAAGGTGAATATGCGGAAGAATTTTCTTTGGCGCCGGTTGCGGCAGATTTGTCAAAGAAGCTAGGAAAAGAAGTCCGTTTGGTTAAAGACTATCTTGATGGTGGTTTCGACGTTGCAGAAGGGGAAGTGGTGCTTCTGGAAAACGTACGTTTCAACGTCGGTGAGAAGAAAAACGATGAAGCCTTGTCTAAGAAATATGCAGCGCTATGCGATGTTTATGTGATGGATGCTTTCGGTACCGCACACCGTGCACAAGCTTCCACGCATGGTGCGGGTGCATTTGCTGATACAGCATGTGCCGGTCCTTTGTTGGCGGCGGAACTGGATGCGCTTGGTAAAGCCTTGAACAATCCAGCTCGCCCAATGGTTGCTATCGTTGGGGGCTCTAAGGTCTCTACAAAGCTAACCGTTCTTGAGTCTCTATCTGAGAAAGTAGATCAGTTGGTTGTCGGTGGTGGCATCGCCAATACGTTCATCGAAGCGGCGGGTTACAACGTTGGTAAATCTTTGTCAGAAACTGATTTGGTGCCTACTTGTAAAAAGTTGAACGAAATCATGGAAGCTCGTGGCGCGGCGATTCCTTTGGCATCAGATGTAGTTTGCGGGAAAGAGTTTTCCGAGTCTGCGGCTGCAGAAACCAAAAATGTTGCGGATGTCGCAGACGACGATATGATTTTTGATATCGGACCTAAGAGTGCGGCTGAATTGGCAGAAATCATTAAGAATGCCGGAACCGTTGTTTGGAATGGTCCTGTAGGGGTTTTCGAGTTTGATCAGTTCGGTGAAGGCACGAAAGCCATCTCTATGGCGATTGCAGAATCTTCAGCTTTCTCCATCGCGGGTGGCGGTGATACGCTGGCGGCAATCGATAAGTATGATATTGCAGATAAGGTTTCTTATATCTCAACGGGTGGCGGAGCTTTCTTGGAATTCCTGGAAGGTAAAAAACTGCCTGCAGTAGAAATGCTGGAAAATGCAGCTAAGTAATTCTTAGTTGTAAGCGCCGGCCGAACGGGTGTTCGGTCGGTTCATTATTTTAAATTTAATTGATTTCCATTTAATTCAAGAAAGGCGAGAGGGTGTCTCGGAAAATAAACCTCGATCAACGAATGGTATAGTGTTGGTGTGTATTTTTCGAGTCATCTTGCTTTCTAATGAAATGGAATCCCGAATACATTAGAGGAATACATAGATGTCATCTGGATTAAGACGTACAAAAATTGTCGCAACCCTTGGACCGGCTACGGACCGTGAAGGGGAGCTGGAAAAAATGATTAAGGCGGGCGTAGATGTCGTCCGTATCAACATGTCTCATGGTAATCCCCAGGAGCATATCGAGCGCGCAGCAAATGTTCGCGAACTGGCTGGAAAACTGGATCGCGAAGTCGGTGTACTGGTGGATCTGCAAGGTCCTAAAATCCGTATTGCCCGTTTTGCTGAAGGGGCTGTTTTTCTGGAACCGGGTGAGAAATTCGCGTTGGATAACAACGTGGACCCGCTTCAAGGGAACAAGCATGAAGTCGGGCTGACCTATAAAAGTCTGCCTTACGATGTGAAAACCGGTGATCGCCTGCTTTTGGACGATGGTCGTGTCGTGCTGGATGTTGACTCGGTTGAGGGTGAGCGTGTCCTTTGTACGGTTGTGGTCGGTGGGAAGCTGTCCAATAATAAAGGGATCAACCTGCTAGGAGGCGGCCTGTCTGCTTCGGCATTGACTGAAAAAGACAAGGAAGACATTCTGACAGCAGCGGAAATTCAAGCGGATTATTTGGCCTTGTCCTTCCCTCGTTCGGCTGATGATGTCGAGTACTGCCGTAGCCTGGCGGAAAAAGCTGGTTTGCATTGCAGCATCGTGTCCAAAGTGGAAAGAGCGGAAGCAGTCAACGACGACTTTACATTGGATGGCATTATTCTGGCCTCCGATGTCATTATGATCGCTCGTGGAGACCTGGGGGTTGAAGTCGGCGATGCGCAGCTGCCAGCCCTGCAGAAAAAAATGATCAAACGCGCACGTCAATTGAATCGTGTCACCATTACAGCGACTCAAATGATGGAAACCATGATCGAAAATGCAATCCCGACCCGTGCGGAAGTTTTCGACGTGGCTAACGCCGTGATGGACGGAACCGATGCGGTGATGCTGTCGGGTGAGACGGCAACGGGTCACTCGCCAAGCCTGGTGATCGAGACTATGTCGAATATCGCTCAGGAAGCCGAAAAAATGCGCATGACGCGAGAATCGACGCACCGTATCGACGAATCTTTCACAGCAGTGGACGAAACCATTGCCATGGCAGCGATGTATGCGGCAAACCACTTTGACGTCAAATGTATTGCCAGCTTAACCGAATCTGGTAATACGCCATTGTTGATGTCTCGCATCAGCTCCGGGATTCCTATCATCGCTTTGACGCCACATATCGAAACGCGTCGTAAGGTTACGTTGTATCGTGGCGTATATCCGACTTCAGTCGATTATACCGGTATGACGGATGAAGAGGTTCAGCACAATATCCTTGCGGAATTGGTTGAAAAAGGTACGGCCAAGCCGGGCGACTTAGTCATTCTGACTCGCGGCCAGTCTCGCGGGACACTGGGTGGAACGAACCAGATGGAAATCGTTAAGGTTCCGTAAGTCGTTTTAAACTAAAGATTTTTAACTTTTTAATGAGCTGAAAGCTTGTTAGAATAATTTGATTTATTTTTAAACTAATAGAGGAGTCACGCATATGGCGATGATTACACTTCGTGAATTAATGGACTACGCAGCAGAAAACAACTTCGGTATGCCTGCGTTTAACGTAAACAACATGGAACAAGTTCGTGCAATTATGCGTGCTGCTGACGCTTGTGATTCACCAGTTATCCTTCAGGGGTCTGCCGGTGCTCGTAAGTATGCTGGTGAGCCAATGCTTCGTCACATGGTTGCAGCTGCGGTTGAAATGTACCCACATATCCCAGTTGTTATGCACCAGGATCACGGTTCTGATGTAGGTGTTTGTTTGCGCGCTATCCAGTCTGGCTTCACGTCAGTTATGATGGATGGTTCTTTGATGTCTGACATGAAGACGCCTGCTTCTTACGAGTACAACGCGGGTATCACTGCGGAAGTTGTTAAAATCGCTCACGCGGGTGGTGTTTCTGTTGAAGGTGAGCTAGGGTGCCTGGGCTCTCTAGAAACTGGTAAGATGGGTGAAGAAGATGGTCACGGTTCTGATGAAGAGCTAGATCACTCAATGCTATTGACTGACCCTGAAGAAGCCGCTCAGTTCGTTAAAGACACAAATGTTGATGCGCTAGCGGTTGCGGTTGGTACTTCTCACGGTGCTTACAAGTTTACTTCTAAGCCTTCTGACGATGTTCTTAAGATCGACCAGATCGCTAAGATCCACAAGCGTATCCCTGATACTCACATCGTAATGCACGGTTCTTCTTCTGTTCCAGAAGAGTGGTTGGAAATCATCAACAACTACGGTGGTGACATGGGTCAAACTTATGGTGTACCTGTTGAAGCAATCGTTGAAGGGATCAAGCACGGTGTGCGTAAAGTAAACATCGATACTGACTTGCGTATGGCGTCTACGGGTGCGATCCGTAAGCACTTGCATGACAACCCAGCGAACTTCGATCCTCGTAAGTTCTTCAACGCGGCTGAAAACGCGATGATGGAAATCTGTAAAGCACGTTTCGAAGCATTCGGTTGTGCAGGTCATGCTTCTAAGATCAAAGCGGTTGGCCTTGAAGAAATGCAAGCTCGTTACGCTTCAGGTTCTTTGGATCAGCGCGTTAACTAATCAATTTTTTTTAAAAATTTTGTTTAGACTGAAAAGCCCGACTTGTTCGGGCTTTTTTGTGTCTGCTTGAAAAAGGAGAACGTAATGATGTGTATTGCGATCGCGTTACTGATTATCTTGATGCTGATTTATTACAGTGATGCGGTATTGACCGGGCTGTCATTGACGGAACAGGTCGGTCAGCATCATGTGGTGATTGCCGGACAATGGGAAATCGTACAGGCGCTTTGGCCGGTGATGTTGTTATTTGTTGTGCTAGGGGGCTTATTGGTACTGCTTTGGCTGAAGGTCAAAAAGGGATTGTAGCGCGTCAGTCGGTTAAATGATGAATCAGGCTTTCGCTGAGAATCGATGGCTGTCCGATCGGGCTGTAAGGCGAGTGGTAAATTGGATGGCGGGTATAGTTAGAGAGTTCCTGGCTGTAGTGACTGTTTTCCGCCAGCTGATTCACGATAATGGCTTTCAAGGTCAATCCATTCGCTTCGATCGCGTCAATCGTCAGCAGGGCATGATTGATGCAGCCTAGCCGGTCACCGACAACCAGGATGACAGGATAGCCCAAGGTTTGTGCCAGATCGGAGTTCAAACCGTCAGCTGCAATCGGCGAATAG
>JAWVWZ010000042.1:0-8821 GCA_033723505.1 Hydrogenovibrio sp. | reverse complement strand
TGTTTCAAAAGCTGTGCGTTAGGATTCGACCCGTTAGCCAACAGGCTGTTCAGTGCCGAGGTTTCTGATTGCCGGCCTGTCGTGAGCAAATCCGTCATACCGCCTGTTGATGGAAGGATTGAACTTGACATGATTTTTCCTTTGATTCTTATTATATTTTGTTAAAAAGTCACTCTACTAAAAGTGCTTAGTGCGTTTCCCCTGCCCAATCCAAAATATTTATTGTTATAGTCCTGTTATCGTCCAATCTCTACATAACTTTAGGAAAATGCTGTCTTTTTTTGCTCGTTATACCCCGCTTTTGATCTTGTTCCACCCAGAGCCCATGCTCTCCAGACGCTCTTTGATCGCATTTCACAAAAAATCGTACTTTTACTTAGCGTTGTTTTTTTACAAAGCTGACCTCCCGCCTCACTATCCCTTAGAACAAGATGACCCTGCCGAATTGCATTTCAAAAGGCGGTTTCGAGACTTTATTGAAAGTTTTTTACGTTTTCACTTGCCGTGACGGACGAGCGGTCTCTAAAATAGCTGATTAGATCCGGTGGATTACCGAACAACCTTTCGAGCAATATCAAGGGAAACAGTATGGACACTCAAACCAACTTAAAAATCGCGTTTATCGGCGCCGGCAATATGGCACTCAGCCTGATCAAAGGCCTGCTGGCCAGCGGCTATTCTGCCAACAGCCTGATGGCGACAGATCCGGATGAGTCAAAACGCCAGTCTATCGCTCAGTCTTTAGGCATTTCCTGTCTGGCGGACAATTCGGAAGCGGTTAAAGCTGCCGATATCGTGGTCCTTGCCGTCAAACCTCAACAGCTCCAGACCGTTTGTCTCGATCTCCAGTCGGCGGTCATGGCTTCACAGCCGTTGATTATCTCAGTCGCTGCAGGCATTCGTTCTTCCGATATTGACCGCTGGCTAGGAAATCAATCGGCGATTGTTCGCTGCATGCCCAATACACCGGCAATGATTCAAAGCGGCGCCACTGGCTTGTATGCCAACGAAAGGGTTTCCGAAGACCAAAAAAACCAGGCGGAAAACATTTTGCGTGCCGTCGGCATCACCGTCTGGGTCAAATCAGATCGCGATCTCGATACGGTCACGGCTGTCTCCGGTTCAGGGCCGGCATATTACTTTCTGTTCATGGAAGCCATGCAAGCAGCCGCCCAGGGAATGGGGCTTAATGAACAAACCGCTCGACTATTGACGATTCAAACCGCCTTTGGCGCGGCGAAAATGGCCTTGGAGAGTGCGGATGATTGCGCAACCCTGAGAAAGAACGTTACCTCGCCAAACGGGACCACTGAAAAGGCGATCCAGTCGTTTGAAGCCAATCACCTTTCCGACCTGGTTGCCGAAGCGATGATGTGCGCCAAGTTACGTGCAGAAGCTCTAGCAGACGAATTGGCGGACAACGGTTCCCCCAAACAAATAGAGCAACATTAAAGATAACTTTGTATAAAATAACCCTTTTGCGGTGAATGGCACCATTCACCGGAAGTTCAGACCCAATTTCAGGAGAGCAACATGTCACCAGTCGGCCAAGGCGGATTATTCCTTCTACAGTTTTTAGCGGGCTTAATCATTTTTGTATTGCTGTTACGCTTTATGCTGAGAGCGACCTATGTCGACTGGAGACATCCGGTGGTCACCTTTGTCGCCAAAGTGACCAACCCCCTGTGCGCGCCAATCAGTAAAATTTTGCCCACTAAAAATCGTTGGGACTGGAGCGCACTGATCACAGCCTTCATCATTCAAGCGTTATTCGCCGTGCTCGTTGGGTATTTGACCGATCGCTCTTTCGGCCCAATTCTGATCGCCATCTATTCGGCAACCGAAGTTCTGAACCAGTTGTTGGATCTGATGTTCTGGCTGATCATTATTCAAGCCGTCCTGAGCTGGATCAGTCCCGGGTATAACCCGAACACCGCTGTTTTTTACCAACTGGCTCAGCCGATTCTCAGACCTTTCCAAAAAGTCATTCCGCCCATTGGGGGAATCGACCTGTCGCCGATTGTCGCCATCCTGGCAATCAAACTGACGCAGATTGTCGTCGTGGGTTCCATCGCACAATTCGGACAAGGTTTAGTTTGATGCAGCGCATCAATCGAGTAAAATATCACGCATGAATTCAATCGGTATCGTTACGCCCCAAACCCTGCATGTGCAAACGCCGCTCGAAATGGTGAGCGGCTCGGTTCTGCCACAATATGATCTGGCCTATGAAACCTATGGCACCCTGAATGCCGACAAAAGCAACGCCCTGCTGATTTGTCATGCACTCAGCGGCAATCACCATGTCGCCGGATATTACGAAGGCGATAAAAACCCCGGCTGGTGGGATCGCTATATCGGCCCGGGCAAACCAATCGATACCGATCGATTTTTCGTCGTCTGCTCCAATAATCTCGGGGGCTGCCACGGATCGACCGGCCCGACCAGCATCAACCCGGAAACCGGCGACATCTACGGCCCCGATTTTCCAATCGTCACCTGTAAAGACTGGGTCAACAGCCAGAACAAACTGAGAGAACACCTTGGCATTGATGCCTGGGCAGCCGTTATCGGCGGTTCAATGGGCGGCATGCAGGTATTGCAGTGGACCATTGATTATCCCGACAGAATCAAGCACGCGATCGTCATCGCATCGGCACCGAAACTGTCGGCACAGAACATCGCTTTCAACGAAGTGGCCCGACGCGCAATCATGACCGACCCGGAATTTCACGACGGCCGCTTCATCGCCCATCAGACCACCCCGAAACGCGGGCTGGCACTGGCAAGAATGCTGGGACATCTCACCTACCTTTCCGATGATCTGATGGGGACGAAATTCGGTCGTGAATTGCGAGAAGGCAAACTCAACTACAACTTCGATGTTGAGTTTCAGGTAGAAAGCTATCTGCGCTATCAAGGGGAAAAGTTCGCCACCAAACAGAACTTCGATGCCAACACCTATTTGTTGATGACCAAAGCCCTGGACTATTTTGATCCCGCAGCAGATTTCGACGATGATCTTTCCAAAGCAATGGCTCGAGCCACAGCAAAATTCCTGGTAATCGCTTTTACCACCGATTGGCGCTTCTCGCCACAGCGATCCCATGAAATCGTCAAGGCATTGCTCGACAACGATGCTGATGTCACCTATGCCCAAATCGACTCGCAGCATGGGCATGATGCTTTTTTACTGCCAAACGAGCATTATGAAGGTGTTTTCCGGGCATACATGAGCCGAATCGCACAAGACCTGATGGCTTCGCCCGTTGAAAAGGAGGCTTCATGACGCCGATTTCACCGGAATTCAAGCTGATTGCAAAATGGATCAAAAAACAGGCGCGCGTACTCGATCTGGGGTGCGGCGACGGTCAACTGCTGAACTATCTCAAATCGGAATGCCAGACCACCGGTTATGGCATGGAGATCGACCCCCAGAAAAACATCCGAGCAATTGAAGCGGGCATCAATGTCATCCAAAGCAACCTCAACAGTCACGATATTTGCGATTACTTCGACGAAGATTCGTTCGACTATGTGATTATGACTCAGGCATTGCAAGTGGTCAGACGCCCCGATATTCTGCTCGACCAGATGTTGAGCATCGGCAAGGAAAGCATCATCACCTTCCCGAATTTCGGTTATTGGAAAAACCGCGCACAATTACTGTTCGGCGGGCGCATGCCTCAAAACGAGGCCCTGCCGAACACTTGGTACGATACCCCCAACATTCACCTGTGTACCTTCAAGGACTTTGAAGAACTGTGTGAAGACAAGGGCATTGAGGTGGTCGACCGAACGGTCGTTGACCGCCACCATGAAACAACTTTTTTAATGACTTTCGCCCCCAACTGGCTGGGTGAGGTCGCACTCTATCGGATAAAGCGAAAAGACTGACCCTCTTTTTATTGCGACTTTAGCCGTTAAGGATTGAATAAATTCAGCGTGTCCGACACAATCTTGGACATGGATTGAAAACATTGCATAATTATTGCTAGGAAAAGCAATCCGCATAACAATGAGTCCGCTTGTTTCATGAAAAGATGGTTTTTAAAAGGTAATTCCCGACGATACTTCCGCATCGACATGCCGGCTCGTGTCTTTATCGCTCCGAGTTCGCCCATCAAAGATCGTGAAATTTTTGCCACCGGAATCGACTATTTCCCACCGGTTATCAAACTTCTATTGGAAAAACAAAAATACGACACCCTCTATTGGGTGGATCGCATCCAGGATCAGAAAGAACGGATTTCCGACCTCTTCCAAGAAGTTATGGGATGTATCGAATTCTTTGGTCAGGGCGCAGAAAAAATTTCTCGCGGAATCAACCCGAAATACGATGCCGCTTATTGGCTTTCGGTACACCAACAAACCCACGGTTTCACCAAATCAAAAATTCTGGAAAAATCTTCGCCGAAAACCTATCAATACTTCAATCACATTGAAGAGAAATATCTGGTTTTCCTTAAGGCAATGATCCGAAGCATCGACAAGTCCACACCACAACATTTTGAAGCCGAACCGGAAATGCCCTATGCGTTTAAGATCGAGGAAATACTCGATACCTTCAATCAAGAGAAATTTGCCCACATTCCCCTGGTACAGGCGATCGTTTCGCTTTGCGCTTATATGGACACCTATCTCAACGCTTACCGACAAATCAACGACGACAATTTATTGCGCCTCTACCCGGATCAGTGGCCGGAAGTCCAGGCCAATGTCAGTGCTTCCGGCTTGGCAATGCTGTTCACCAAACGCTTCCGAGAATTTGAGAAGGTCGATATTTTCATCTTCTTCCCTACAGAAGAGCGCATCCTGCAGTTTGATGGCACGGTCGTAGACATTCGCAGTATCAATGATGCATTCAAAGAGCGCATTGCCGTTAACTTCGATTTTCCGAATGGCGAGGATCAGGATTTCCTACAGCGTAAGATCCAGGAATTCGAACTCAATGAAGCCGCGGCTTATTCATTTTAAGGATTGAGGAATTTATGCCAGGCAGTAATCATCAAATGGAATCGGGTTTTTTGGACGAATTACCGCATAGCTTGCGCCCTGCGGCCGCCGATTTATTGCAAAACTACCGGCTCAAACAACTGATCGAGATGCGCAAGGAAGGCCCTTATCCGGAACTGGCGAAACGCTTTCATCTGAAAACGCCGCAATGGTTTCAGGTGCTGGACGCTGTTTTATTGAGCAAGATCAGTTATTTTGAACTCTCATCCAATATGCGCGCCGACCATATTCGCCTGTTAATGAAAACCATCGCCTTGGCAACGAATGAACCCGACATCACTCTGACGGATTTATTGAAAAAAACCGAAAAGCGCTACACTTTCTTTTCCGACTGGATTCGAAAATTCATCGAAATCAATCGCAGCAAAATTCTGACCGCGAAAAAACGTTTGAAGGAAGACTCAGCCGAGTAACGATAAGTTAAGCTGCATCGCCTCTTCCAGCTCTTTTTTCTGAATAAAGAAGGTGATGCGACGCGAATGCTCATAGCTGAGGAAATCGAAGTCAATCGACAAGGCGTTCATCTCATCGTCCACCGGCTTGCAGGAAACCATCTTGCCCCGGCAAATCAGGATATGATCATCCAGATCCATAAAGACGTTCAGCACCGCGAATTTCGGATAGCACGCCCGAGTATGAACCTTAAACCCTCCGGCAGATAAATTAACTTTCTGCACCTGCCAGTTGTCCGGATCGGAAATCATCTCGCAGCTCTGCTTGAGGCGGCTGAAAACGGCCTCCCAAAGATTGAGTTTTTCGATCATCAACACCAGTACCTGAGCCGGAATGATTCCCTGGTCACTGACCTGGTCGAGGTTGGTCACAAAATCTTTCCAATCAAATAGAGGCAACGGCTTACGCGGAAACAGAAAAATCTTGTTTTCGATACTGTTCTCGACCGACTCGATCAGTTCGGAAATATGAGCTTCAACCTGATGGTTGATGCCATCGATCAGATTACCGATTTTCGATTTTTCTTTCGACAAGGGCAATTTCTGTTTCTTGTTTTCGCGGATGCGGAACTTATAGTCGTTTTTCATCGACGGGTCTTCGTAGATGATCAGACTTTCCAGCAACCAGGCCATCAAATCGATTCGATGATTGAGAATATAAAAGATATGGAGCGTATTCGAATCCATGTCGAACATCCGCTCCATCAAAACGCCCATTTCTTTATTGAGCTGTTGTAACCGGTCTTCCTCGGACGGTAGCATCAACTGCGAACGTGCCGCATACTTGCGGTCATCCGTCGTATTGACCTCTTCGAAATACAATGGAATCTCCACGTCATATCGAAAAAATCGCCTTGAATTCGCCATAAACCTACCTTAGTGAGTGCGCTAAGTTCAATGCACCCTATATTTCTATTTTTTATTTGTCTGTCAAATCTGCCAGGCTGGGGCCGGCATGCCTGCTCATGAACCTCCCTGTTCGTGCTGTCAGCCACTTCTTATGCAAACAGCCTTTGCCGGATAAACCGGCTTATATCAGCAATTTCGTCCAAGCACACCTGATGTGCCATCGGATAAGCATGCCACTCGACCGCCAAACCCAGTCGACGCAAAACTTCCCGAGACGTCTCGGCTGCGGCAAAAGGACAGATCGGATCTGACGTACCATGGCCGAAAAATACCGGACAACTCTGCGGCTGTTTTAACGACAGTTCCGCCGGGGCTTGTTCGAAGCCGGGGAAATAGGTCGACATCGCCAGCACTCCCGCCAAAGGCGATTGAAAGCTCAACGCCGAGTAAAGAGCAATCACCCCGCCTTGAGAGAATCCGGCCAGTAAAATTCTATCAGATGCGATGCCCTTTTCTAACTGTTCGGCAATCAATTGATGCACATATTCCACGCTTTCAACAATGCCTGACCAATCGACCTGCGCCAACAAATCCAATTGATAAATATCATACCATGCCGTCATCGTCTGCCCGAGATTAACCGTCACCTGACGAGTCGGAGCATTGGGAAACACAAAACGCACGCCGTGTTCCGGCGGCAATCCCAGCTCAGGCACAATCGGTTCAAAATCATGACCGTCTGCGCCCAATCCATGCAACCAAATCACACAGGCATCCGCCTCGTGAAGGGGGTCTAAAACAATCGGTTTCGCGGAAGGAAAATCGGTCAACGACATGCAATACTCTCTTAACTTAATCGGTTATTTGCTAAAATAAGGCTCATTTTAACAATCGTCGATCTTCGAGATATGATTTTTCACAAACACCGGATAACAGTTTTCGCCATCGGTTTAATCGGGGCCATGATCGCCCTGAACGGATGCGGCCGCAAAGGGGCACTTTATATTCCGACCGATGCGCAACGTGCGGAAATGCAGAAAGAGCAGGCGGAAAGAGATGCCATTCTCAAGGCCCGTGAAGCCCGCAAAAAAGATGCGGAAAAATCCTCCGAAGATTCGACTTCAGAACCGGCAAGCACGCAACCCTGACGACCGGCAAACACAACCAGAGCACGCAGGTGCCCCAGACAGGAAACAGCATGACATTCCAACCATTCCATTATCGAGACAATACCCTCTATGCAGAAGACGTCAGCTTGGAAGCGCTGGCTAAAGACTACGGCACCCCGCTTTATGTGTATTCCCGAAAAGAGTTCGAAACCCGTTGGCAAGCTTTCGATCAGGCTTTCGGCGAACAACCGCATCTAGTTTGCTATGCAGTCAAAACCAACTCCAATCTGGCGGTTTTAAACCTGTTGGCACGTTTGGGTTCCGGTTTCGATATTGTTTCCCAAGGGGAATTGGAAAGAGTACTGAAAGCCGGCGGCGACCCGAAAAAAGTGGTCTTCTCCGGTGTCGCAAAGAAATCTGCGGAAATTCAACGCGCCCTAGAAGTGGGCATCCGCTGTTTCAATATCGAATCCCATGCCGAGCTGGACCGTATTCAGGCGGTCGCCAGCAAGCTGGACAAAATCGCGCCGATTTCTATCCGCGTCAATCCGGATGTGGACGCCAAAACCCATCCCTACATTTCCACCGGATTGAAAGATAATAAATTCGGCGTCGATATCAATACCGCACCGGAACTTTATGCCAAGGCTCAAGAACTGTCGCACATTCAAATTCAGGGGATTGACTGCCATATCGGTTCGCAACTGACCGAAATCACGCCGTTCGTCGACGCCCTTGAACGTGTATTGAAATTAAAAGACACGCTTACCGCTCGTGGCATCGACATCCATCACCTAGATTTAGGCGGCGGCCTAGGCATTCAGTATACCGACGAGCATCCACCGGCGATTCAGGACTATATTCAGGCTTTGCTGACGGCGCTGAACGATGCCAGCGTGGAAGTGATTATCGAGCCGGGACGCGCCATCGCCGGTAATGCAGGCGTATTGTTGACCGAAGTGGAATATCTCAAGCCGACCGAACATAAGAACTTCGCCATTATCGATGCGGCAATGAACGACTTGATCCGCCCGGCACTATACCAGTCGCATCAGCATATCCAGCCGGTAACGCCGAGAACCGATGGCGAAGACGTTACCTGGGATCTGGTCGGCCCCGTCTGCGAAACAGGCGATTTTCTGGGCAAAAACCGCTCCCTGAATCTCAAAGCGGGGGATTTCCTGGCGATCATGTCTTCCGGAGCTTATGGCTTCACCATGAGTTCCAACTACAATACCCGCCCGCGAGCGGCGGAAATCATGGTGGATGGCGATCAAGCCTATGTGATTCGTCCTCGTGAGACCTACGAAGACTTAATGGGGTCTGAACAGCCATTGCCTTAACGTCGGCTGTTTCATCTACTTAACTGCCGGCTTGCCCGGCAGTTTTTGTTTG
>JAWVWZ010000041.1:0-8925 GCA_033723505.1 Hydrogenovibrio sp. | reverse complement strand
GAGTTTCTCAACACGCTCTCCAGATAATCCGGGGTTTTCGACACATAGGTTTTCGGAATAAACCGGTTATTGGGATCGTCGAATGACGAGGTATAAAGTTTATTGTTGGCGATCCGCAAGCCCTCGATATCGTTCATAATGAAGACATCTTCCCGCACCGAATCCAAGAAGTTCAGTGCCGTGACATTCAATGGCGGATTGGAGCGCATGATAATGGCATCAAATCCGGCCAGCGGCAGTTTCACTTTGCGGAAAGTGGCTTTCTTATAAAAGGTTGTGATTTTCGACGGCACCGGTTGCGACTTGATGAACACCTGGCAAAATGCCATGGCGGTCGATTCACGCATTGTCAGATTATGCACCGTCGCCAATGCGACCGTGTGCTTGCGGGCAACGCACTCGTGAATCATACGAATGGTGGAATCGGTTTCAGGATCGACACGATCCCAAGGATACATTAAAAACAGGATATTCATACACTTAGCTCTCCAAAATCCCACCTAATCAAACCCGTGTTTCTTAGGGTTCCAATTTTTTTGCGATATTACTCTAATTTCCGGCAAAAGGTAAGTAAAAATCACAGGGCGCCTCGCTTTTTTGCCGTCCGCCTCCTTCTGTTCAAAAAGAAAGAAAATTTCTGCCGCTTGCCTGATTTCGAGTGAGAATTTCGCTATGATGAGAGGCAATCAAGTATAAAAAGGAAGCATCACGATGGAACATCCTGATGAAGCACCGCACAAGATTGCCTCCCACAAAAAATCGACTCTGTTTTTGCTTTCGGCATGGACCATGGGCATCACCGGTCTCATTCTGGGACTGGCGATTTCTCCTGACTGGTTCGCCCGTTTCGGCAGTGTCATGGTCTTGTTTGCCGTGATGAGTGAATACACATTGATTCACTTTGAGTTCACCCAACTCTATAAAAACCTGGACGCCATCAAATCCCATGAAAACATCCCGGATCTCAGTCCGTCGAAATGGCACCGAAAAAAGGTCTGGTTCAGCCACCTGACCGTTATTATCGGAACGGGGATCTGGGGCTTTGGCGACTTGCTGCACATGTTGTAGCCCGATATCTTCCAATGAAAGTCTAACGAGTGAAACATGCCATCATCGATTGAAAATGCTTCTCAACGCAAAGGCGAGCTCTTCGCTGTGACCCTGACGTTGATTGAGGCCTGGTTTCCGATTTTCGCCTTCTTCACCGTAACCGCACTGGGCGGCCTGCATGCCTACTTTTACAGCTTAAGTGTCGCCGCCATGTTTCTTGGCGGCTGGTGGGTTCTACGCCGGAAAGTCCATGAAGTTCGCGATCGTCAGGCATATTTTCCTCTGGCGATGACTGGCTTACTCATCACCAGTGTCTTTGCGCTGGTGTTCACCGCATTGCAATACACTTCCCCCAACAATGTGGCCTTGATCCTGTTTTTGCAGGTGCTGTTCAGTTATCTGTTTCTGGGACGAAAACAAGGCGAACGTTTGAGCGTACTGCATACTTTGGGCGTGATCCTGATGACGCTGGGCGCGGTGCTGGTGCTTTTCCCGGAACACTTTGTATTGCGCCTGGGCGATCTGTTGGTGCTGCTGGCAGCCATGCTGGCACCGATCGGCAATCTCTACCAGAAGCAGGCCAGACAATCGGTCTCCAGCGAAACCATTCTGCTGGTCAGAACGTTGTTGGCACTGCCCTTCCTGTATGCATTGGCACGCCTGTTCGAGCCTTCTCCAAGCTGGGGGCAAATCGAGCAGCAAGCGATTTGGCTATTATTGACCGGACTGTTGGTGTTTACCGTCTCCAAGATCTTTTGGGTCGAAGCCTTACACCGATTGCCGATCACCAAGGTCAATGCACTCTATGCGATCTCCCCTTTGCTGACCATCGCGCTGTCATATTGGTTACTGGATGATTTGCCGACGCCGTCACAAATGGCGGGTGTGATTCCGATTCTATTGGGCGGCATTCTTTTAACCCGGAGAGCAAAAGCTTAAAGTTGTTGCAAGACTGGATGGTAGATTTTTACATTCTTTCGTATCATAATTGAAAGTCATACAGACAAAGAGACCTCAGCCTTATGAAAAAATTCCTCACCTACTTATCGATCAGCTTCCTGCCGTTGTTCTTTTATGGATGCTCCAGTATTCAGGTCAGTCAGGATTATGCACCGGGCATTCAGTTCTCCGGCCTCAAAACCTATCAATGGCTACCGGCTGATCAACAGACCAAGCCGACTGCAACAGAATTCACCAAGAACAACCCCCTGATCGCCAAGCGCATCGAAGATGCCATCCGATATGAGTTATCGCAGAAAGGGCTTTCCATCGTCGACCAAAAAGCCGATGCATATATCACCTATCATATTTCTTCAATCCAGAAATTACGCTCATCTCCGGTGACCACCACCATCGGCTTCGGTACGGGATTCGGCAGTCACACCTACGGCGGATTCGGCTTTCAAACCGGAGCAGACATCGATCAATACGAGCAGGGGCAACTGATTATCGACGTCTTGAGCAAACAAGGGAAACTGCTATGGAGAGGCAAAAGCACCACGCCGCTGGAAGAACACACGACCCCGGAAGAAACCACCAAGTTGATTAATGAAGTGATTCAAAAGCTTTTGGCGCAATACCCGCCAGATCAAGTGAAGAAAAAAGACACCGAGTGATCTCAGAGCCCTGCCTTTCGGCAGGGAATTGCCTAAAGCAACGAAACAACCACCCCGACAAAGCCACAGACCGCGATCACCGTCATAAATCCCTGTTGCCATTTAAACAGCATCCACATTGCCGCCAGACATAAAAACAACGCAATCCAATCAAATGCCCCACTCATTCCCTGAGGCCAGAACACGTGATAGCCGAAGAAAACGGCCAGATTCAGGATGACCCCGACCACCGCGGCCGTGATACCGGTGAGTGGAGCCGTCCACTTGAAATTCCCCCGTGTCGCTTCGACTAACGGCCCGCCAAGCAGGATCAGTAGAAACGATGGCAGAAAGGTAAAGAAGGTTACTATCGACGCCGCCAGCATTCCTCCGAAAAACAAGGCATCCGGTCCCAGAATCGTTTTCGTCCACCCACCGACGAAACCGATAAAGGTCACCACCATAATCAACGGGCCGGGTGTCGTTTCTCCCAGCGCCAAACCATCAATCATTTGTGGCGCCGTCAACCAGCCGAAATGTTCTACTCCGCCTTGATAAACATAAGGCAATACCGCATAGGCACCGCCGAATGTTACCCAGGCCGCCTTGGTAAAAAACCATCCCATCTGTGCCAGCGTCCCGTGCCATCCGTCATTCTGAATCAACAAGGCCATCATGCCCGCCCATAACCCACTGCAAACCATCAATACCCAAAACACCAGCGACCATCGAAATGCGGTATGCGGAACCACCGTGTCGTCGTCGATAAGCGCTGGCAAGTGCTTCGAGTGTGCCTTGCCGTTTTCGGCCGGCGATGAACGGAAAACTTCCGGCAAAGCGTAACTGCCCAGCCAACCGATCACGGCAGCCGAGACAATCACATATGGAAAAGGAAGATTCAGGACCGCCATCGCCAGAAACGATGCCACCGAGAGGGCAATTAAAACGCCATGGTGCAACACCCTTAAGGCAATCCGGTAGGCGGCGAATACCACAATCGCGGTCACGGCCGGCTTGATGCCATAAAATAGGCCTTCAACCCAGTCAACATGGCCATAAGCCAGATAGCCCCAACTCAATCCGACCAGAATAAAGAAAGATGGCAGAATAAACAATATGCCCGCCAGAACACCGCCCCAGACGCCATGCATCAACCAGCCAAGATAGGTTGCCAACTGCTGGGCTTCCGGTCCGGGCAGCACCATGGTGTAGTTCAGCGCGTGCAGAAAACGATTATCGGAAATCCAGCGTCTTTTTTCGACCAGCTCCTGGTGCATCAGGCTGATTTGACCGGCCGGGCCGCCAAAGCTGATAAACCCCAGCTTCAACCAGTAAAGCAAGGCGGATAAAAAAGAAATCGGTACCCGATCTTCAGCGACATTTGAGGACGGCATGGCTGACTCCAATCAAATAATTCCTATTTTAAACCGACGACGAAGTTAACAGATGACCATTTTTTTAAAATGAAAAAATGCCAGGCAGGGGAAAAGAGACGGGTAACAAAAAGCCCGGCTGAGCCGGGCTTTTATTATGACATTTTCAGGTTTATTCCTGTTCCGCCAAGTAGGACTCATAATCCCCTTGATAATGCTCGATTCCTTCCGGCTTCATCACCAGCAATTGGGTTGCAAGCGAAGAAACGAACTCCCGGTCATGAGAGACGAAGACGACCGTCCCCTCGTAATTTTCGACCGCCTGGTTCAGCGACTCGATCGATTCCATATCCAAGTGGTTGGTCGGTTCGTCCATCAACAGAATATTCGGCTTCTGCAACATCAGCTTACCGAACAGCATACGACCTTGCTCCCCACCGGAAAGCACCTTCACCGACTTGTCGATTTCCTTTTGCGAGAACAACATCTTGCCCAGCACCGCTCTGATCGACTGCTCATCGTCAGAAGGCCCTTTCCACTGACTCATCCAGTCCAACAGGTTCATGTCTTCTGCAAAGTCATGCGCATGATCCTGAGCGTAATAACCGATCGAAGCGTTTTCAGACCACTTGACTTCTCCGCTGTCCAATTCGATATCGCCAACCAAAGCTTTCAGGAAGGTGGTTTTCCCGATTCCGTTCGGCCCGATGACCGCAAGACGTTGTCCCACTTCCAACATCAGACTCAAATCTTTGAAGATCTGTAAATCCTCATAGCTTTTACTGATCTTTTCGAGTTCCAACGCCAAACGGAAAAGTTTTTTATCCTGTTCGAAACGAATAAACGGATTCACCCGGCTGGACGGCTTGACCTCTTCCAGTTCGATTTTGTCGATCAACTTGGCCCGCGAAGTCGCTTGTTTCGCTTTAGAAGCATTGGCGGAGAAACGGCTGACGAACGACTTGAGTTCGTTGATCTGAGCCTGCTTCTTGGCATTGTCGGCCAACAGACGTTCACGAGCCTGAGTGGCGGCATACATATACTGGTCGTAGTTACCGGGATACACTCGAAGTTCCCCATAATCCAAATCCGCCATGTGCGTGCACACCGAGTTGAGGAAGTGTCGATCATGGGAGATGATGATCATGGTGGATTTTCGTTCATTCAGAACGTTTTCCAGCCAGCGGATGGTGTTGATATCCAGGTTGTTGGTCGGTTCATCCAATAGCAGGATATCAGGATCGGAAAACAATGCCTGTGCAAGCAGCACTCTCAATTTCCATCCCGGCGCGACTTCCGACATCGGCCCGAAATGCTGTTCGACAGGAATCTCCAGCCCCAACAACAGTTCTCCCGCTCTGGACTCGGCAGTATAGCCATCCATTTCACCGAATTTGACCTCTAATTCGGCGACTTTGATGCCATCCTCTTCCGACATTTCCGGCAGCGAATAAATACGGTCGCGTTCCTGTTTGACTTCCCAGAGCTCAGGGTTCCCCATAATCACCGTATCGACGACGCTATAGTCTTCATAGGCAAATTGATCCTGCCTAAGCTTCCCCAGTACATCATCCGGGTCCAGCGTCACCGTCCCGCTTGTCGGCTCCAAATCGCCCCCCAGTATTTTCATAAAGGTCGATTTCCCACATCCGTTGGCGCCGATTAAACCATAACGGTTCCCGTCACCGAACTTGATGGAAATATTTTCAAAAAGAGGTTTTTCACCGAATTGCATGGTGATATTGGCGGTTGAAATCAAGACAGTATCCTTAATCGTATGACGTTATAAGCGCTCTGAACCGGCCCGGTTCGACAACGCTCGATTAACACTTTGAAATTGGAGCGTATTTTGTCATAAAGCACTGAAAAATACGACCGATTCGACCGAATTCGGCACAAATACTTTATTTTTCGCAACATTCTGATTTTGCATATCAGAAGGTTAGTTGGTTTAATAGAGCTTGATACCACGACAAAGCGGCGGGCGAACGATGAAACTGGCATTTTTCAGCACTACCAAGACCGACAACAAGATCTTTCAAGAACTCAACCAACATTCGGACATTCAGATCGAATACTTCGAAAGTCATCTATCGTCCCACACAGCCGCTCTTGCGCAAGGCTTCGATGCCGTCTGTGCATTCGTCAATGATGAGTTGTCCGGAGACGTCCTTACCAAACTGCGAGGGTTCGGCATCAAGCTGATTGTCCTAAGATGCGCCGGTTTCAATAACGTTGATCTTCATAAGGCCGATGAATTGGGCATCACTTTATTACGGGTCCCCAATTACTCACCGATGGCCATAGCCGAACATGCGCTGGCATTAATGCTCAGCCTCAACCGTAAAACCTATAAGGCCTATAACCGAGTCAGAGACAGCAACTTTTCTCTGGAAGGCTTGCTTGGCTTCGATATGTTTCAAAAAACTGCTGGCGTGATTGGCACCGGGAATATTGGTTGTGAAATGGTGCGTATTCTCAAAGGGCTGGGAATGAATGTGCTGATGCATGACCCCTATCCGAATGAACACGCCATCAAACAAGGCGGAGAATATGTGTCTCTGGATGAACTCTACCGGCAGTCCGATGTCGTGACCCTCCATGTGCCCCTGTTTAAATCCACCGAACACATGATCAATGCCGATAGTCTCGCAAAAATGAAACGGGGTGTGATGCTGATTAATACCAGCCGTGGCGGCATACTCGACTCACAAGCGGTGATTGATGCTCTCAAGACCGGTCAAATCGGTTATCTGGGAATCGATGTTTACGAACAGGAAGCGGAATTGTTTTTTGAGGATCGTTCCGAACAGATTATTCAGGATGATGTCTTCGAACGGTTATTGACCTTCCCGAATGTTCTGGTGACCGCGCATCAAGGATTTTTCACAGAGGAAGCGATTCGGCATATTGCAGAAACAACCTTGCAAAACATGATCGACTTTGAAAACAAACGCATTCGTCAGGAAAATGAAGTCTCGATCCACATGCTGAAATAAGCAAAGGGGTGAATCGAGACAAAAGACAGGCTCGCCAAGTTGAGCTTGACGAGTTTGGGTGGGTTAAATCACATCCGACAGCAAAGCGTTCATTCGCTTGATGAAATCCGCCGGTCTTTCCAATTGATCGCCTTCGGCCAATTGGGCTTGCTCAAGCAGGAACAACGACCACTCTTTGACTTTGCCGTCATCATCCATACTATCCAGCTTTTTGACCAATGCATGCTCCGGGTTCAACTCCAATACCGGCTTCTGTTTCGGTACCGCTTGCCCCATCTGCTCCATCATGCGAATCATATGCGCTGACATGTCGCCTTCGGCATTCACCACACAAGCCGGAGAATCCGTCAGACGATGGGTGATTCGAACGTCGGCCACCTGATCTTCGATCGCATTTTTCACCTTCTCGGTCAAGGCTTCACGAGCTTTTTTGTCTTCCTCGGTCAACGTTTCTTCGTCTTCGGCTTCGAACTCTTTCAAATCGGCAGATGTAACCGATTTTAACGGTTTACCGTCAAACTCTGTAAGATGCGCAACCAACCACTCATCAATACGATCCGTCAATAGCAGCACCTCAATGCCTTTTTTACGGAACATTTCCAGGTGCGGGCTACCGGAAGCGGCCGCATAAGAGTCCCCGGTGATGTAGTAGATCGCTTCCTGACCTTCCTGCATACGGTCGACATAGGTTTCCAAGGACACTCTTTGCTCCTGAGTCGAATCGTCTTGCGTGGTCGAGAATCGCAACAATTTGGCGATTTTATCCCGGTTGGCGAAATCCTCGATGACCCCTTCCTTCATCACATTACCGAATTGATCCCAGAAGGTATGGTAATCGGATGCATCTTCCGCTTTGGCCAGTTTGGTCAAGCCATCCAGAACTCGCTTCACCGAAGCTGAACGGATCTTATCGACGACTTTATTGCTTTGCAGAATTTCACGCGACACATTCAGCGGCAAATCATTCGAATCAATGACCCCTCGTACGAAACGCAGGTAGGCCGGCAACAAATGCTCGGCATCATCCATAATGAAAACACGTTTGACGTAAAGCTTCAGACCATAACGTCTTTCCCGATCATAAAGATCGAAAGGCGCGCGTTTTGGGATATAAAGCAAAGAGGTATATTCCAGCGTCCCTTCGACTTTGTTGTGCAAAGTCGACAAAGGGTTTTCAAAGTCGTGTGACAAGGTCTGATAGAAGTGATTATAGTCGTCATCCGACAGTTCCGATTTCGGCTGCGTCCAGATGGCAGTCGCCTTGTTCACCTGTTCCAATGCGCTTTCACCGGTCGGCTTGCCTTCATCGTCCAAGGTTTCTTTCCACATTTTAATCGGGAAGTTAATGTGGTCGGAATAGGTCGTGATGATATTCTTCAATCGGAAGTCGTCCAGGAACTCATCCATGTCTTCTTTCAGATGCAGAATGATTTCCGTTCCTTTGGTTTCTTTTTCCATCGATTCCAGTGTATATTCACCCTCTCCCTCGGATTCCCAACGCGTCCCTTCAGACTTGTCATCTCCCGCCTTACGGGTAATCAACGTAACCTTGTCGGCAACAATGAAAGAGGCATAAAATCCGACCCCGAACTGACCGATCAAGTGGCTGTCCTTCGCCTGATCTCCGGTCAGGTTTTCCAAAAACTTTTTGGTGCCGGAATTTGCGATGGTTCCGATATTGGCAATCACCTCATCTCGGGTCATCCCGATACCATTGTCAATGATCGATACCGTACGGGCTTCTTTATCGAATTTCACCTCAATGGACAACTCCGCTTCCCCTTCGGTCAAAGCATCATTCGACACGGATTCGAATCTTAGCTTGTCCAAGGCATCGGAGGCGTTTGAGATCAATTCCCGTAGAAAGATTTCCTTATTACTGTAAAGGGCATGAATCATCAGCTTAAG
>JAWVWZ010000040.1:0-8992 GCA_033723505.1 Hydrogenovibrio sp. | reverse complement strand
TCTATCGATGCTAAGCAATACCGTGGTGTAGAATACCTAATGGGTGTTTACTACCGTAAAAACTAATCCAGTTTAAGCGATTAGATAAAAAAGCCGGTTTTTACCGGCTTTTTTGTTTTTATAAAGCAGAAAATATGAAACCGAATTTTTTTGAAACCGTCTACCTCTGTTTGACGGAAACGGATTTAGACAAGAAAATCCGCCAAGTCGATTTGATCCAGCAGAACTGGAGCGAAGATGTCTTTTCGTTCGAAGAAACGACGGAAGTCGTGCGAGTGCCGGATGCGGGACGGCCAGATTTACCGGAATTGGTTCCGCCGAAAGCACTGCCTAAACGTAGATTAGGTTCCACGGAAGGGCATGCCGCACTGATCCATTCCATTGCCCATATCGAATTCAATGCGATTAATCTGGCGCTAGATGCTTTGTATCGGTTTCAATCGATGCCAATGGCGTTTTATCAGGATTGGTTGAGGGTGGCTGCCGAAGAGTCCTATCATTTCCAAATGATACGAGAGCATTTGTATCATCTCGGTTACGAGTATGGGGATTTTAAAGCTCATAATGGTCTGTGGTTGACCACCTACGAAACAGATCATGATCCGATGGTGCGTATGGCGCTGGTACCGAGAACACTTGAAGCCCGAGGGCTGGATGTGACGCCACCGATGATCAAAAAGCTCAGAGCGATCGGTGATAAACGCGGGGTCGAAATTTTGAAAATTCTGTTAAGGGATGAGATTGGTCATGTCGAGGTCGGGACGCGCTGGTTCCGTTATCTGTGTGAACAACGTCAATTGAATCCATTCGACACGTTTGTGGACATCATTCAAGAATATTTTCATGGCGATTTGCGTGGCCCGTTTAATTTTGAAGCCCGTAAAGAAGCCGGATTCAGTGAAGAAGAATTGACCTGGTTGAAAGACATCGACCGAGCGATGGTGACACCATGACAAAGCTGGACCAGAAGCAACGACAACGGATCATTGTCCGTCATCGCGCTTCTATCGAGCGAAATGGTTATCAGCCCGCAGCGTTGTTCTGGAGCAGTCAGGAGATTCAGGAAATCCGTTTTCAGCAACTTGCTCGTTTGCTTGAACGTTTCGATGGAACGCATCGAAAAGAGCAATATGATGTTTTAGACGTCGGATGTGGGTTTGGCGACCTCGCACGTTATCTGGCTGCGAAAGGCTTGCCGATGAATTATCATGGCATTGATTTATCACCGGATATGGTTTTTGCCGGAAAGTCTCAATACCCTGACCTGGATCTAAGGGAAGGGGAATTGTTCGATTTCAACTATGAAGATGAAGCATTTGATTTCGTCCTGTTATCCGGTGCTTTGAATGAAGTGGTCGATGAGACTGGAAACTATGCGAAATCGGTCATCCAGGAGATGTATCGTATCTGCCGAAAAGGCGTGGCATTCAATCTTTTAAATGCCAGGGATGCCTGGACACACAACCGACCGGATCTACAGAGTTTCGATTCGGAACAGGTTCGGCAGTACTGCGAGGGCTTCTGCCGGAGTGTGGAAGTGGTGGATGATTATCTAGAAAACGACTTTACCGTTTATTTGCAGAAAGAGGCGGATGATGAGAGCGGGCATTGATCTGGGCGGCACCAAAATTGAATTGGTGTTGCTCGACGAAAGGGATCGGATGGTCTATCGCGAAAGACTGGCGACCCCTCAGGGGCAATATGACGCCACGGTCGAGGCCATGGTGGCTTTGGTGCATGACGCCGAGAAAGCAACAGGGCCAATAGCGTCTTTGGGCGTCGGTATTCCCGGCGCCATTTCCAAGCAAACCGGGCGGATCAAAAATGCCAATTCCATTTGTCTCATCGATCAGGATCTGTCCGGTGACTTGTCGGCCAAGCTCAATCGTCCGGTGACCTTGGCGAATGATGCCAACTGTTTTGCGCTCTCTGAAGCAAAAGACGGCGCGGGCAAGGACGCGGACAGTGTCTTCGGAGTGATTATCGGAACCGGTTGTGGTGGCGGATTGGTCGTCGATGGCAAGATTGTCAACGGGGTCAATTCGATTGCCGGGGAATGGGGGCATAATCCCTTGCCTTGGTTGGAGCGTGACGAAAAGACTTTTCCCTGCTACTGCGGTCTGACCGGCTGCACCGAAACTTTTCTATCCGGAAGCGGGTTTGAACAGCACTACCTGTGGCGAACCGGGCAAAAACTTTCCGCGCAAGAAATTGTCGCCAAAGTCGACCAGGATTCGCAGGCAGAGCAGTTATTGGCCGATTATGCCATTTGGTTGGCGAAAGGCCTGGCTTCGGTCATCAATATTTTCGATCCGGACGTCATCGTTTTAGGCGGCGGGATGTCAAATATCGACTCGTTATACGAGATCGTCCCGTCAATTTGGCATCAATGGGTTTTCAGTGACCGAGTGGATACCAAACTGCTGCCACCCAAGTGGGGAGATTCCAGTGGCGTCAGAGGCGCAGCGTGGCTTTAATCGGCAGGGTGTCAGGTAACGTTCCGTTTAGGCGCGCTGCCCGGTATAATAAGCTTCTCTTTATCACGGCCCATTAAGGTGGAAACCCGAATGCAAACAATCGATAGTATAGAAATGTTGGATCAGTTAAAGCAGACCGAGGATGCCTTATTGGTCTTGTTTGGCGGCAAGGAATGTAATGTTTGTCATGCGATCAAACCGAAACTGACGGAAATGGTTGCACAAACCTATCCCAAAATCAAAATGGTCTATATCGACTGTCATGTCACCACGGAACTCTGTTCTCAAAACAGCATTTTCTCCCTACCGGTTTTACAGGTGTTTTTCACCGGCCAGAAGTTTATCGAAGAGGTGCGTTCTTTCAGTTTGCAAAAAGTGATGGACGAAATCGAGCGTCCTTATCGTATGGTCTTCGAAGACTAGGTGCCTTTAAAAACTACCAGGCAGGGGGCGTTAGCCCTATGAAAAAAGCCAAGCAACTGCTTGGCTTTTTTCATTACTTCACATGATAGCTGTAAGGCTTGGGCTCTTCGGTCAGCTTCTTCGTGGACTTTTTGATTTCGCCCACTTCTTTGGTCACATGCGTTTGCTGCTCTTTGAGCAATTTGATTTGTGCGCTGAGTCTGTTCAGAGATTTTTCAATCTTCTTCAGAATCCATTTCGACTGCCCCATGGTCTTATAGGCAGAGTGTTGCGCTTTCATCGCACTCTGAATGGATTGAATCATTTTACTTTGCTCATCAACACGAGTGGCAATGGCATTCAATTTGCCCAATTCGGCAGCGTTTAGACCGGCAGATGGGGTCGCAGGCGCCGCCGCTTTCGTTGCCGGTGCGACGGTTTTCTGTGCCGCTAACGCTTTTTGCTGACTCGACAGTTGCTCAATCAATTTCTCGATTCTCGCCAGTTGCGCCTGTTGCGATGCAACCAATCCCGACACTTCGGTTTTCACCGACTGGCGGATGGTCTGTTGGTCAACGGCAGGCTTCATCTTTTCTTCGGTTTTGGCCTGAATGACTGCTTTTGTGGAGGCATCGGTTGGCATCGAAGCGGTTGGCGTTTGCATCTCGGGTTTTGCCGGTTGAGCGGGCGTTTGCTTGTCCGATTCCGGAGCGGCCATAGAAGATTGTGCCGGGGCAGAAGACTGCTTATGCTGCAGAGTGGTGATAATCGATTCCACAACCGAGACCATCTGATCGGTTTTCAGGTTGACCTGCTTATTGAGCAGAGTGGATTGAGTGGAAACGATATCGAGTACCGAGTTTTTCATCTCCTCGGTTTTTTTGTGAGTACTATAGAACAGGAACCCCATGACGGAAGTCGAAACCAAAGCGATGACAATGACCACGACCAGCATCACCGTCAAGGTGGTCTTAGAGGACTCCAGGTCTTTATTAACATTGCGGACGGCCTGACGCCAAGCGACATTGGCATCCGCCAGTTCCATTGCTTGTCCTTTTTGTTCATGCGCTAGTTTGATGGCAGCTTCCGCTGCTGCCTGGCTTTGAACCGCTGCTTGCTGCGCGGTTTTCGCCGACTCCAAAGAAATGGTTGCGGCGTCAACACTTCCCGGCGAATCGGAATCCATCCATTCGTCGTGCTTTTCGGAAGCTTTTTTGACGTCTTCTTCCATCACGTCGGCGCTGCTTTCCAGCCTGTCCAACTCATCCAGAAGTTCGTCCGCTACATTGCTTTCAGAGCGCATGTCAATTTCACTCATGGCATTTGCCTTTATTTTGATAGTTCGTCAATTTTCAATTTCAAATTCGTATTGATGTGTTGCAAGCTTTCATTCCTTTCGCGCAGGCTTGCAAGCTGATCGTTCAATGCCTCGTCTGAAGCCGACAGGTCGACTTGGTAGTTGTCGAGATCATAGTTGGCTTTCTTAGCGGCCTCAAAGGCTCGTTCGGTCGCTTGAAAAGTCGCTTCAATGGCCTGTTGAGTTTTATCGGCCGAATCCTGTGCTTTTTTACTGACTTCAATGGCCAGAAGAGTCGCTTCTTTGGCGGTATCCGAAACTTTTTGCGCCAACTGTTGAATTTCTTCATCAATGCCGACGGCCTTTTCCATGATTTCAATCGATTGATTGGCTTGCTCGACAGACGCTTCCGATGCGGTATCGGTCAATGCCGAAACGTCTTCGCTCAACGCCTCATCTTCAGGCTGTTCACCTTCTGTCATTTCTGAATCGATATCTTCCAGTGTGTCTTCTTCTTGCATTTCAGGCATCTCGGGCATTTCTGCTTCCTGATCCATGTCTTCCTGGCTTTCGACTTGATCGAGAATATCGTTCACCTGTGCGCCCTCGGCAGCGGGTTCCAAATCGGTGTCGATGTCGTTTTCTGCATCCATAGCGTTGATATCCTCGGTTGGCATTTCTTCTTCCTGTTCGGATAAAGCTTCCAGTGCATCATCGTCTTCAGTCGGCAAGTCTTCTGGAAGCTCTTCCAGAGTCATGTCTGTTTCGACTTCATCTGTTTCAACAGACGCTTCTGGGGAAGCCGTCAAATCGTTTTCATCCTCGGATTCAGGCATTTCCATGACCTCGGACTCGACGGAAAGTGTTGTGTCCACATCCTCAGTTTCGGTTGGCGCTTCTTCAGACGGCAAATCCGCATCAGCGGTCATTTCTGTTTCGGCAGTCTCTTCGTCGACCTGATCCAAAATATCATCAATCGATTCGAGATCATCAGTTTCATAACTTTCAGCGGCCGTCATGTCTTCAGAAGATGCTTCGTCAGCTTCAGTTGTCGTTTCAGACGTCAGCTCGTCAGGATCGATTTCGTTGGTTGAATCTGCTGAAGATTCCGGCGTCTCTTCCGGCAAGTCGACTTCGATCTCATCATGATTCTCCGTCTCCATGCCATCCAGTGCAGCCAATAATTCATCTGCCTGGCTCGGTCTGGAGGTCGTCTCTTCTTCAGCGTTCTCTTCAGGGATTTCCCCCATCATTTCCAACATTTCTTTGGTTGCTTGATCGTCTTTTTCTAAATCCACTGACATAACCAATCCTTTCCATAACTAGAATATAAAGGTCGAGTAGCCCCCACCTTTATGGTCAATATACTGATATGCAAGCATAAAAGCATTTTTTATGCCATCTTACGTTTACCAAAATTCAGCCGGATGCGTGAAATTCAAAGATTCTGCCGTTGTGGGATGGGTGAATGTCAGCAGGCTGGCATGCAGGCAAAGCCGGAGAGCGGCATTCAGGGAGTCCGCGTCTGCATAGAGGTTGTCTCCGAGAATCGGGTGGCCCAGTTGCTTCATATGCAGCCGCAATTGGTGAGACCGACCGGTGATCGGCGTGAGCAACACTTTGAAGCTTCGATCCATCTGCTCGACCAACTGCCAATGAGTTTGAGCGAACTTCCCTTGTTTAAAATCAATCATTTGTATCGGACGGTTTTCCCAGTCACATCGCATTGGCAGGTTGACGCTTCCTTTCGTCTGGGTCGGGCGGCCAAAGCAGATGGCTTGATATTGTTTTTTGGTTTGCCGCTGCTCAAATTGTTTACTCAATGCGCGGTGTCCCTGCGCATTTCTGGCCAATACCATAATGCCCGAAGTGTCCATGTCCAGGCGGTGCACAATCAAGGCATCAGGATAGCGGGTGTGTATCTGTCCGATCAGGGAAGCCGAAGGGTCGGCCTCTCTGCCTGGAACCGACAGCAGCCCTGCCGGTTTGTCGACCACCAAGATGTCGGGATCTTCGTAGAGCACCCATTCCGGCTTGAAAGGAATGTGGCGAATCGGAGGCTTTGTTTTCAAAATGGCCATATTCTCTGTTTATGGGCAGGTCTAATTTCGTTAAAATGGAGATTATTTTATTGAGAGTATAGCAATATGGGTCATAAAGTTTCAGTCGTTTTTGTCTGCCTAGGCAATATTTGCCGTTCACCGACGGCGCATGCCGTTTTCAGAAAAATGGTAGAAGACGAGGGGTTGGAAGCAAGCATTCTGATCGACTCCGCCGGAACAGCCGCCTACCATGTTGGCAAAGAACCGGATCATCGATCGATGCAGGTTGCGCATTCTCGCGGGATTCCTATGTCTGACCTGCGAGCGAGAAAAGTCGATTTGGGCGATATCATCGAATTCGATTATATTTTGGCCATGGACGATGCCAACTACCATGATTTGATGGAGTTGGCTCTGCCGGAACACCGGCATAAAATCAGAATGTTTTTGGAATTCGCGCCGGATTATGAAGAAAGTGAGGTGCCTGACCCTTATTATGGTGGGCCATCAGGATTCGACCATGTGTTCGATCTGGTGACGGCGGCTTCGGAAGGGCTGTTAACGGAAATCAAGCAAAAGCATTTATCTTGATCTGACATCCGGGGATGATGGAAGTTGCCCCTTTCTTTAGCGTTTCATTCGCATGCGGGTCAAAGTGTGTGTGTAGAAAAAATGGGGAGCCGGTAGGATTTCGGCATAAAAAAAAGCCCCACCTCTCATGGATATCAAGGTGGGGCAAATCTGTCATTGACAGACAACTCATTGAAGAAGACTTGTAAAAAAAGGTGGGAATCTAGGCTAACTAACGTTAAATCGTTCTCCCTTGGTAGCTTTCGATTCCCGGATTGGTCTTAACGCCTTTTAAGACAGGGTGGTTCACCTTGTCTAAATTGACGCCAGATTTCTGTTGTCTCACGTAGTCGGCAACCACGTCCCAAACCGGACGACCTTCGCCCATGGTTTCGACTTGCCCCCAACCTGAAACAGTGTAGGTTTTATTGGCTTGAATCGGTGTCCCGTCATCCAATTGAATATTGCTGATTCGCTTGCCCAAGGTGCCATTGGGTTCGCAGGTATAATCCAGGCCGCCAACACGCACCATGTCGCCACCGGATTGCAGATAGGGGTCTTTCTGGAAAATGTTTTCGCAAACCCCCTCCAGCGTATCCTTGATCTGTGCCCCGGTCATTTCGGATTTATAGGTCTCGCCATAGGTCATGGAGGTGACGTCCATCACGCGCTCCATTGTGATGTTTTCTCCGCTGAGAACCGAAGACCCCCATCTCACACCGGCGGATAACGCAATTTGAGTGTCATGTTCTTCCCGCAGGGCATTCACGATGATTTGATCCCAGGTGCCGATGAAGTTGCCGCGGCGGTATAAAGGATCATGTGCAACGGCGAGCTCTTCCTGCAAGATCTGATCGTAGGTTTTCCCTAAACGATCTGCATTGTAGGCATATTTAGGGTTTCGAGATTCAATGATGGAATCCGTGTACTGCGTTTTTCTCAGCTGTTTAATAAAGGAATCCGTCGCCGCATCCGCGGTGAGCAGATTCGAAAAAACCGGCAGCAGGGTGTAGTGAACGCCTTTTAACTTGCCGTTTTGAATGTCTAAATCCATACAGCCGACAAACTTTCCGTTAGAACCGGCGTTGGTCACATAACACACGCCGCCTTCCGGAGTTTTGACGTTAATGGTCTTTGGAATGCCGTCATGGGTATGACCACCGAATATCGCATCGATTCCGTTGACCCGGGAAGCCATTTTGAGGTCGACGTCCATCCCGTTATGGGAGATCATGACGATTGCGGCCACTTTTTCTGTTTGACGGATCTGGTCGATATTTTTCTGTAAGGACGCTTCTCGCAAGCCGAATGACCAATCCGGGAAGTTCGATCTCGGGTTGGCGTTTGCCGTTCTCGGGAAAGCCTGGCCGATAATGGCAATGCGCTCTCCATTGATTTCCTTGATGGTGTAGGGCTTGAACGGCAAGCTGTTATCTTCGTCATAAAGACCGATGCCGTCGTGCTTTTCCGTCATCTCTCGATAGGCATCTCCAAACAGGGAATCTTCTTTGATACGCATGTTTTGCGCAAGAAACTCTCCTTTAAAACGCTTGATGTTACTGAGCACTTCCGCTTCGTGGTAGGTGAACTCCCAGTGCCCGGTCATAATGTCCACGCCCAGCAAATTTGACGCATCGACCATGTCCTGTCCACGTGTCCAAAGTGCCGTCGCCGAACCATGCCACAAGTCACCGCCATCCATTGTAACGGTGTTTTGCTGCCCCCCGGCTTGATCTCTTAAGGTATCCAGCAATGTTTTGATATGGGCAAACCCGCCCACCTTGCCGTACTGCTCGGCAGCATCCTGAAAATTCAGAAAGGTAAACGCATGCGCCAAAGGAGTGTTAGGTTCGATATTCAACTCTTTTAACAACTTGTGACCGACAATATGCGGCAGCTTGTTATACGCCGGGCCGACGCCCAGGTTAACGTTTGGCTCTCTGAAATGAATCGGATTCAGTTGGGCATGGGTATCCGTCAGATGAAGGATGCGAACTTTTCCTTTCATCGGCACTTGATACAGCGATGCATCCAACTCCGAAGATGAATCGACCTTCTTAGACATGGCATAGGACGATGCGGGTAACATGCCTGCCGCGGCTGCCATTGACATCATGTGAAGAAATTCACGACGATTTAGGCCCATTTTTTTAAACTCCTCTGTTTATTCTTAACATCAGGCTGTTGTTTTGTTTTTGCCTGTG
>JAWVWZ010000039.1:0-9033 GCA_033723505.1 Hydrogenovibrio sp. | reverse complement strand
TTTTACGCGCCGGATGAGTTAATCGCTGAGCCAGCCGTCCGAGAGGACATCGAATTGTTAATGGTCGATGAAGCCGCCCACTTGCCGATGCCGATGCTGTTGAATCTGGTCAATCGCTATCATCGTTTGGTACTGGCAACGACCCAACAAGGTTACGAGGGCTCAGGACGGAGCTTCACCCTGAGATTCCAACGTGAGCTGGATCGCTTGACACCAGGTTGGAAAGCAGTCTCCTTGCGACAACCGATTCGCTGGAACGACGGGGATCCGTTGGAGCGAACCGTCAATCATGCACTGTTGCTCGACGCGGAAGACGACCTGCCGACACCGGAATCTCCCGTTCCGCTAGAAAAACTGAACTATCGTCCGGTTTCGATTGCCGAGTTATTGCAAACGCCGACACTGTTGACACAGATATTCCGCCTGCTGGTCACCGCCCATTACCAAACCAGCCCCAACGACCTGATGCAACTGCTGGAAACCCCGAACCAATGCCTTTGGGTCGCGACTGCCAACGCCGATCAAGTGCTCGGCGTATTGTTTGCCCTGGAAGAAGGCAATTTGATGACATCAGACACCTCCACGCACCGTGCACATGGGCATCTGTTTCCTCAACTTATGGCACGACAAAGTGGCGAAAATGTCTGGCTCAAGCATAAAACCTGTCGCATCGTCCGTCTGGCAGTGCTCCCGAGCCATCAAGACCAGGGCATCGGCTCCTCGTTATTACAGGCCTTTAAAGACCACATTGAAGCTTCGCAAGCATTCGACAGTCTCTCCACCAGCTTCGGTGCCACCCCCCGCCTGGCAGATTTTTGGAAAAAGAATGAATTTATCCCCCTTCATTTGGGACAAAAGCGCGACAAAGCCAGCGGGACACACTCATTGGTCATGGCAAAACCTTTGTCCAGTGAGCTTACCTCACTTGTACAAACTCAGCACCTAGCTTTTCAACAACAATTCGCTTGGCTACTGACAGACAGCTTCCAAGATTTGTCGGGAGATTTCATTCTGACGATGCTCTCTACAGAAGCTTTCCCGAAAACCGGCTTTCCAATCGGCTATTTATCCGGCCAACCTTTTGAAGCCGTGTCTTACCCTTTGCGACAATGGACACTGTCCAATGTAGATGCTCTAAAGGAGATGGAAGCCCCTCTTCGTGATCTTTGGGTAAAACGTGTGCTACAAAATCATTCCTGGGAAAGTTTGGTCACAGCCAGCGGCATGACAAGCCGGAAACAACTTGAGCAACAACTTAAACAGTATTTCAATAGGCCAGTAGAATGACAAATACTCTTAAAAAGTTTGGCTTTGACGACTGGTTTCAAGAAAAACTCGATACAACTCAAGCCGAAATTCATGAAGTAGCCCGAGTCGTTGCCGTACACAAGAACAGATATGCTATTACTAACGGTGAGAGGGATGTGTTTGCAGAATTATCAGGACATCTTTTCTACACTGCCGACTCGTCTACTGACTTGCCTACAGTCGGAGATTGGGTATATGCGGACTTTTATGACGAAGATACTCATGCAATCATTCATGGCGTCATACCCAGAAAAACTCTTTTAAAAAGGAAGGTTGCCGGTAAGTTGGTTGATCTTCAATTAATTGCAGCAAACATAGATGTTGCCTTCATTATTCAATCCGCAGATTACAATTTCAATCTTAGAAGATTGGAGCGCTATTTAGTGATGGTGAATGAAGGCGGCATCACCCCTGTTATTCTCTTAAGTAAATGCGATTTGGTTTCTCAACGTGAAGTGGATGAGCTCAAAAAAAGCATTACAGATATTGCGCCTAACGTCAGGATAGTGGCTTTTAGCAGTTTAAATGGCGACAACATTGATGGAGTGAAAGAGGCTTTAGAGCCTTACCAAACATACTGTTTGCTCGGCTCGTCAGGGGTCGGCAAAACGACTTTGCTCAACAACCTCTTGGGTAGCGAAAAGCTAAGAACTCAATCCGTTAGCAAAAAACAAAACAAGGGAAAACATACCACGACCAGCCGTGAACTAATTCTATTGGACAATGGGGCAATGCTAATTGATACCCCGGGCATGAGAGAGCTTGGTAATTTATCAATCGATGCAGGGATGGATGAAACTTTTTCAGATATATCTGCACTGGCCGAACAATGTAAATTTGGCAATTGCACTCATACCAATGAAAAAGGCTGTGCTATTTTGGCAGCGATAGACCATGGTGAGCTATCAAAACAACGCTATGAAAACTATCTCAAAATGAAAAAAGAGTCGGCTTTTAACGAATTAACCTATTTTGAGAAAAGGCAGAAAGACAAGAACTTCGGCAAACTGGTTAAAGCCACTATGAAAAACAAAAACAGATAATTTTTTCACCATTCTTTAAAGCAAAAAAGCGCTCAATTGAGCGCTTTTTTGTAACTTTCAGATAACGCTTTAAGGCGCAAACACAACTGTTTTATTACCGTGAATCAACACGCGGTCTTCCAAGTGGAAGCGCAGTCCGCGTGATAGCGTGATTTTTTCGACGTCTCGTCCCAGACGCTTCAAGTCTTCGATATCCTGAGAGTGGTTCACTCGAATGACTTCCTGTTCGATAATCGGCCCGGCATCCAGCTCTTCGGTGACATAATGGCAGGTCGCCCCGATCAGTTTTACCCCTCTTTCATGGGCTTGATGATATGGCTTGGCGCCGACAAAAGACGGCAAAAAGCTATGATGGATATTGATCACCTGACCAGCATAATCGCGACACATATTCGGCGGCAGAATCTGCATATAACGCGCCAGCACGATGACATCCGCTTCGTATTGCGCGGCTAATGCTTCAGATTCGGCGAACGCCTGCGGCTTGGTGTCGGGTGTGACCGGCACATGATGGAAAGGCACTTGATACCATTCGACCATAGATCTCAGGTCATCATGATTGGCGATGACGCAGACCATTTCACCAGGCAAATCCTTTTCATGCCAACGATACAACAGATCTGCCAGACAGTGAGATTCCTTACTGGCGAACAAAGCGATCTTTTTCGGCTTGTCCGAATCGGAAACCTGCCATTGCATATTGAACTCTTCGGCAATCGGCGCGAACTTTTCCTTAAAACCTTCCAGATCGTTATTCAACGAGCTGGCCAAAATCTCATGGCGCATGAAAAACCATTGATCCATGGTTTCGGTATGGTGGTTCGCCTCGACGATACTGCCGCCTTGCTCTGCAATAAAACCGGCGACTTTAGCAACGATCCCGACTTGATCGGGACAGGAAATAACAAGGCGAAACACTCTATTCATTGGGAAATTCTCTGTTGTTTATGACATTTGATCGAAATTGACTGATAATCATATCAAATCTGTCCGAAAACGGGGACGACTTTTCGGAGAAAAAATCGCCGGAAGCCCTTGTTAATCCACCATTTTTTATCTGGTTAAATACGCCTTCGTGATCGGAATGATTCCCGTTATTTTTCTCAATCACACCCCTGCTTTGTTATAATTCCGGTTTTCAATCAAACCCAAAAGTCTTCTGTTTATGAAAGTTGTGTCTTTTAACGTCAACAGCGTACGCATGCGTTTACACCAGATCAAAGCCCTGATCGACACCCAGTCTCCGGACATTATTGGCTTACAGGAAACCAAAGTTCAGGATCATGAATTTCCGCTCGACGAAATTCATGCCCTTGGCTACGACGCCATCTATATGGGACAGAAAACGCATTACGGCGTGGCGATTCTCTATCGCAAAGGCTTGCAGTTGGCGGCCAGACAATACGGTTGGGATCACGATCACGACGAAGCGCAAAAGCGCATGATCATCGGCGACTTTGTCGATGAAAAGGGCAACGAATTACGCGTGATCAACGGTTACTTTCCTCAGGGTGAAAACCGCAGCCATGAAATCAAGTTTCCGGCGAAAGAAAAATTCTACAAAGACTTGATGGATTATCTGCAAACCCAATGTTCGACCGAACAGAACCTGATCGTCATGGGGGATTTCAACATCTCGCCGGAAGACAAGGACATCGGTATCGGTGAGCAAAACAAAAAACGCTGGCTGAAAACGGGAAAAACCAGTTTCTTACCGGAAGAACGCGAGTGGTGGGCCAAACTGGTCGGCTGGGGATTGAAAGATACTTTCCGTACGGTACACCCTGAAGAAGATGCCATCTACAGCTGGTTTGATTACCGCTCCAAAGGTTTCGACGACGACCCGAAACGTGGCCTGCGCATCGATACTCTGCTGGCGACTGAACCTTTGAACAACAAGGTGATTGCCAGCGATGTCTGCTACGATATCCGCGGCATGGAAAAACCGTCCGATCACGCCCCCGTTTGGACCGAATTTAAATTTTAAAAGAGTCATAATGAAAAGCAGCCAATTGTTTAAAGTCACCCAAATCGAGCATTACAACGAAGACACCATGCGTTTGATGCTCCGCCCCAATACGCCTTTCCGCTATGAAGCCGGCGACTATATTACGTTGGGCTTTTCTCAGGAAGACTTGCGTCCGTTTTCCATCGCCTCTTCGCCACGAAGCGACGGGTTGATCGAACTCCACATTCGCAAACATGAAGACTCCGACTGGAATCGTCGTCTGTTTTCGCTGGAACCGGGTGAAGAAGTTCTTATCGACGGGCCGAACAAACAATATCAACTCGACAAGGGACTGTGTGATACCGACAAGACCATTGTCTTCGTTGCCGGCGGAACCGGTTTCGCGCCGATGAAAGCCCTGCTGGACGAATTGCTCGCCACGGGGTGCTCGAACCGCATCGAATTCTTCTGGGGTTCCCGACATCTGGATGACCTCTATCTGCGCAACCAAATGATCGCTCTGGCAGAACATCATGATAATCTGGACTATATCGAAGTGTTATCGCAAGCGGATGCCCAGCGTGATGCTCATTTTCAAGGCCCGAAAGGTCTGGTTCACGAGGAAGTGCTTAAACGCCATCCGAATCTTGCTGATTGCCGGGTTTATCTCTGCGGTCCCTGGCCGATGGTACAAACCGCGAAAGCCGATTTCCTGTCCGCCGGACTGGTCGAAAAAAACTTCAATTAATGCTCCAGGCGAGAGTCCTCTCTCGCGACCTTCCGACTGCTTTTTTTCTGTCTGAACAAGATTCCAGTGATTTTGTGCACGGAATTTGCTAATCGAAAAACAACATCAACATTTTGATTAGGAAAAGGCCGAAAAGGCTGCAGAATACAATGAAAAACTTACTTTCAAAACCGGCATTGATGGCATGGCTAGTGTTGTCCACAATAGGGCTGGCCGCTCCTGCAAGCGCGGAGACCAAATTACTGACCAACTATTGGGGCATCAGCTACCACTTTCTGAATCTGGACACGCCGGGCGTGGCAGCCATCAACCCTAAAATGGTGGTGGTTGACATCGGCCATCATCTGAGCCCGAGCTGGTCGCTGGAAACGCGAATGGGCGTGCCATCGACCGAAGAAACCATTGAATGGAACGGACAAACGGCCAACCAACGGGTCAACCTGTTGTTTACCGCGCAGATGCGAAAAGGGGTGGTGAACTACAAAGGAGCCGAACTCTACGGCGTCTTCGGACTGACTTACAGCAATGTTTCGACCGGCGCGCTCCAGTCCGGCACCCTGACTCAAGCCACCAAAGAAGCTTTGGATTTATCTTACGGTCTTGGCGTTCGATTTCGGTTGGCCACCCTGTCTCGCATGACCGGACATATCGAATACGATCGGTTGACCAGCTTGACACAACAAGGTCTCTCCAGTCTCAATATCGGGGTCAACTACTATTTCTGACCCCGCCTGGCAGATTTCCGGATAGGCGGCAATCTTGTCAAAGTTGCTGGAGTAGTGCCTGCAGCGCTTGAGCCCGGTGGCTAATACGGTTTTTTGCTTCTTTAGAGAGTTCGGCGGCCGTGCAGTGATGGTCTTCGATCCAAATCAGAGGGTCATAACCGAAACCGCCTTCGCCCTGGGGCGCTTCCAATACCCGACCACACCATTGTCCCAGGCCGATTTTCGGCGTGGGATCCTCGGCATGGCCAACATACACCATCGCACAGTAATAACAGGCATGGCGGTCGGCTCCGGCGACACCTTGCAACTCGTCCAGCAGCTTGCGGTTGTTATTGGCATCGGAAGCCGGTTGCCCCTGGTAGCCTTCGGAATAGCGCGCGGAGTAAATCCCCGGGCGCCCCTTGAGTACCTCAACCTCGAGACCGGAATCATCGGCAATGGCCGGCAATCCGGTCTTGGCACTGGCAAAACGCGCCTTTTTGATCGCATTTTCGATAAAGCTCAAGCCATCTTCGACCGCTTCTTCCTCAAAAAACTCTGACTGAGCTTTCACCTCGTAACCATGAGGCGCCAGAATGGCTTGCATCTCTTTCAACTTACCGGGGTTTCCAGTTGCCAGAACCAGTGTTTTCATAAAACCTTCCAAAGGGGGTTATTCAGCCAAAAGCGCTTTTTGTTTTTCGATCAACTGCTGAATGCCTTTTGCGCCCAAACCGATCATTGCGTTCATCTCTTCCAGCGAATAGGGTTCGGCTTCAGCCGTGCCTTGCACTTCAATAAAGCGACCGTCCTCGGTCATCACCAGGTTCATATCGGTTTCCGCGTTGGAATCTTCGGCATAGTCAAGATCCAATACCGGCGTTCCCTGATAGACTCCTACCGATACCGAAGCAACATTCTGAATCAATGGATTTTCCGTTAATGCCCCTTCCTGCAACAATGCCTGAATGGCCAGCGACAACGCGGCGAAACCGCCGGTAATCGAAGCCGTACGTGTGCCACCGTCAGCCTGGATCACGTCGCAATCGATGGTAATGGTTCTTTCCCCCAGCTTTTCCAGATCGATTCCGGCGCGCAAAGAGCGCCCGATCAAACGTTGAATTTCGACCGTGCGTCCTCCCTGCTTGCCGGCGGTCGATTCACGACGCATTCGGGTACCGGTAGAACGAGGCAACATGCCATACTCTGCCGTCACCCAGCCCTGGCCTGCGCCGCGCAAGAACGGCGGCACCTTTTCTTCGACCGACGCATTACAAATGACTTTGGTATCGCCAAACTCAACCAATACAGACCCTTCGGCATGCTTGGTAAAATGTTTGGTTAAAGTGACTTGTCTCATTTCATCGGTTTTTCTGCCGCTGGGTCTCATTCTCTTATCCTTTTGATGACTGTTTCGAATGGAGAGATTATACAAAAAAGCGCCCTTGAAGTCTGACGACCGAACAAGATTGGTTTAGAATAAAACGTCGAACGATAAAAATGATGATCATCAATGCACGGCCATCGAAAATCTGGAGGATTCGATTATGAACAGCATGACGGCATTCGCACGCACTGAAACCCTGTTTGACTGGGGCAAAGTCACCTGGGAACTGAGGACGGTCAACCAGCGTTACCTGGAAACCTATTTGAGAATTCCCGATGCCTATAAGTTCATTGAGATGGATGCTCGCCAAGTCATCAAGAAGGCTCTGTCACGTGGCAAGGTCGAAGGCGGCCTGATGATCGAACTTCAAGGGGATGCAGAAGCGTTCCGCCTAAACGAGCCTTTGGTTGAGAACCTGACCCATGCCATCGAAGCCATTCAACAGCGTTTGCCGGAGGCCACTCAGGTAAACCCAGTGGACATTTTGAAATGGCCGGGCGTTTTGCAGAATCAGGATTTTGGCCTTGACGAGGAAACCCTGAGCGACGAACTGCTTTCCGCGCTACAGAAGACGCTGGCGCATCTGAATACCAGCCGCCAACGCGAAGGCGCCGCCTTGACGCTGGTCATCCGCGATAAACTGGCGCAGATGACGCGACACATCGATTTGCTTAAACAGCGCTTTCCGGAACTTTTAGCCAAACAAAACCAGGTATTGAGACAACGCATTGAAGATCTGGCCCAACAGGTTGATGAACAGCGGTTTTTACAGGAACTGGCAATACTGGCACAAAAAGCCGATATCACCGAAGAACTCGAGCGTCTGGAAACCCATATCGCCGAAGTGGCTCGTTTGATCGAAACCGACGAAGTGGTCGGCAGACGTCTCGACTTTCTGATGCAGGAATTGAATCGCGAGGCCAACACCCTCGGATCCAAGTCCATCGACACCCTGCTCTCGCAAACCAGCGTCGAACTGAAAGTCCTCATCGAACAGATTCGCGAGCAGGTTCAGAATATCGAGTAAACACCAGTCTCACCTCGGACAAGCAACCTTGAGACATAAGTGCAATTTCTTGATACCAATCAATATTTTTATTTGAAATTTGGCGGGCAGACCAGTATAGTTCGGAATGTAGTCAAGGGTTCACTATATATCTGAGGAAAAGAACATGAACAATTTTATGAAAATGCTTGGGGTTTTAGTCGTCACGGTTATCATTCCATTGGTCGTTTTACTAGGTATCTGGGCCGGCATCCTGCCACAGTCATTGCAAGTTGGAATCGGGGTTTTCGCAGTCATCGCCTCTATTGTCATCATTGTGGGCGGCAACCTATACCTGATCTACAGTGACATCAAAACCGGGCGTTATTCTAAAAAATAAATAAAACGCTCTTTGAAAAAAACCCGGCATGCCCGGGTTTTTTTATACCTTATTGCTTTTCAAGGCTTTTTCGCCTCATTCATATCACGTATAATGTGGCTTTTATCAACCCAGACGAATCAAACCCCAGATGTCAGAAACAACCGAAGACGCGCCAAAGCCGAAAAAGCGAAAAACCCTGAAACGCTTTTTCCTATTTTCTTTTCTATTGGGATTTGTCATTGCACCACTCACCGGTGCCATTTTCTATGCGCTAACCATTTATCCGACCCTGCCGGACGCCTCTAGTTTGAAAGATGTTTCCTATCAGGTTCCGCTAAAGATCATGACCGCCGACGGGAAACTGATCAGTGAAATCGGGACCAAAAAACGAATTCCACTGGACTATTCCGAAATTCCGGAGCGAATGACGCAGGCGATCATTTCGGCCGAAGATGAAGACTTCTTCAAACATGGCGGCGTTGACTTTAAAGGGTTGGCCCGCGCCGTCTATGAGCTGATTACCACGGG
>JAWVWZ010000038.1:0-9175 GCA_033723505.1 Hydrogenovibrio sp. | reverse complement strand
GCCAGATTCAACGCACCGACGGCCAAGGTCACGGATAAAACCGCCGGCAATGCAACAGGAATGGCCGCCACCGTCAACACCAATGCGAAACGAATGACCTCCAACATATTTTCCTGGCGCAGATAACCGGCAATCAGAATCACCACGATCATCATCATCGTCAAACCAATCAGGAAGTTTCCGACCCGCATCACCATTTTCTGGAAATGACTGACTTCTTTAAGCTGCGCATTCGCGACCAATGCGACCACATTATAGAAATTGGTATGATTGCCGGTATTGACGATGACTGCCAGCATCTCACCCTGTTTGACAATGGTATTGGAATAGGCGATGTCGCCGACTTTTTTGGAAACCGGGAGCGACTCCCCGGTCAAGGCAGATTGATCCACTGCCAGATAATCTCCGTCAATCAACTGCACATCCGCCGGCACAATGTCGCCGATTTTGAGTTTGATGATATCCCCTGGCACCAAATGCTTGAACATCACATTTTTGAATTGGCCGTCACGACGGGTAATGATTTTATTTTCCAGCTTTTGCTTGAGCGCCTTAATGGCGTTGAGTGCGCGATACTCCTGAAAGAAATCGATGCCGGCGTTGACGAACAGCAGAATGGCGATGATCGTGAAGTCTTCCCATTTCTGCACAACGGCAGACATCAAGGCAGCCGCTTCAATCATCCAGGGAATTGGTCCCCAGAATCGTTTGACAAAGCGTTTCCAGGTCGGCTCTTCATGCTCTTCAATCTGATTCAGGCCGTAGCGTTCCAACCTGGCCTCGGCTTCCTTTTCGCTCAATCCGGCTTTGATATCGCTTTCAAGGGCTTTGAGGGTTTCGTCTATCGATTGTTTTTCATATTGATCGGTGGTTTTCATAAGCGTGCCTTTATTCAGAATGAATCAGCCAAAATAAACCCTAGTCAGACAACAAACTCTGGGATAAATGAGTCTGTTCCCCTATCGCCAAGGAAGCGATATCACGGAAACGAGCGTTTCCTTTGAAAAATCATAAAGTGAGGATGGTTAAAGCCTAACACAAAAAATCCTTTTTCTGAATCAACCACCTTGTCGATGGTCAGACTTTAGTCATATTTACGCTGCCAGACCCCGCCTGGCAGATATTGTGGCACTAATATTCGAGTTGGATCAAAGGAGTGTTTTCTTTATAGACAGTCGTGCCTTTCGGCGCATCTATCATGCGTACGCGACCGGAGACTGGTGCTTTGATCACATAATATCTGGCCCAGGCTTGATAGTAAGCCAAATCCGCTTTCGCCATATCATAGCTTTGTTGCGCCAGATCATGCGCCAATTGCGCCGCATCCAGTTCCCTTTTGGCGGAAACCGTCCGGTCAAACAGATCCAGTGCCTGATCCAATTCAATTTTGGCATCGGCCAGCTTCAAGCGCGCCATTTCAACCTTGGCGGCTGCCGACTTAAGTTTGGCTTGAAAACGTGCATCGTCGATCTTCATCAACAATTGCCCGGCCTTCACGGTTTGGCCTGCCTTGACGGCCACTTCGGTCACCTGCCCGGCGACCAGTGAGCCAATCTTAACCGTCTGCGCCGACGCGACCGACGCCGCCCCGAGTCCTAAAGCGCCAAGCATGAACACATGTAATACTATTTTTTTCATTCCGAGTTCCTTTCAAATCCCTGCACGATTACTGATAAGCATCCAATTTCACGGACTGCCCTGTCAAGTAGTCCAGTTTCGCCCAATAGAGCGCCTGCTTGAATTGGGTCGAGACGGTTTGCAAGGTCGCTTCCGACAAACGCACCATTGCATCCCCTAAATCGGTGGTCGCTTCATTTTCATAGAGTGCCCGGCTGTAATCCAGGTACAGATCAGCGTAATTGCCGAACACCGAATTTTGTTTCTTTTCCGCCTGCGTCAACTGCAGCTTGAAATAGATGTCCGCCACCTGATCTCTCAAAGACTGTTCCATCGCCTTCACATCTGCTTGCGCCTGCAGTAGTTCGGCACGCGAACGACTCATTTTGGCGGACTGGATACCGCCGTCATAAAGCGGCACATCCATCGTCAGGTCAAATCGCCAACGTCCTTCGCGCAGATACTCGTATGAAGACAGTTTTCCGGCCCAGGCATCTGCCCTGATCACTGGTTTATCGTCTGCGGACTGGCTTTCCATTTGCGACTTGGCCGCTTCCAGCTTACTCTTCAGTGCCTGAAGCTGTAAATTGTTTGCCAGAGCCGCTTGTTGATAGGTCGCCAGGGGTTTCAAATCTCGTTTGGCAATCTGTTTCAGGCCGGGGAATTTCAGCTTATCCGGTAAATTTTGCGGTTGACCCACGAGGTTGGCCAGAGCTTCGCGGGTGCGGCGCTGTTCATAGGCGGAACGGGTTCTTTTCACCAGAATCTTTTCATAATCGGATTGCAGTTTCAGATATTCGACATCCGAAATCCGCTTGAGCTCGTGACGATCTTTGGCTTTATCCAGGCTGACGTAAACCACGGCCATGTCTTCATTATCGACACGGTATTGCAAATCCGCCAGAATCACATTGAAAAACCCCTGCATCAAAGACAGCTGAAACTGGGAAACCTGATCTTTATATAAATCTGATTGGGCTTGTGAAAGATATAACTTGGCTTCTTTGGCCGATTCGGTTTTTCCGAAATCATATAGCTGCTTGCCAACGTGCAAGGCCAGTAAATGGTTATCCTGGTTTTCATTGGCATACTCCCGCCAACCGAGTCGTCCCATAACATCCAACTGTACTGCATCGGATGCCTCTTCAAGATGATAATCCGCCTGTGCCTGAGCCTGTTTGGCCTGGCTCATCAATACCTGCGGATTAACCGTATCCGGCAGAGTCATCAGGCTTTCCAGGGTGAGCGGTTCTGGCAAAGCAACCTGAGACACGGCCTTGACCGTCTGTGCCCCTTCAGGTGCTGGCGCCCCCGCTTGTTGTGGCTTGTCTTTTTCAGCGGCGCCAGGCCCATCTGCTGCAATGGCTTGCATCGAAGTGGCAAACATGACCAAAGCGGCAACCCCTGACAGAAAGGTGATCAATCGACTTTGGCATTTTCGGGCAAAAGAGTTGTGTTGCATGCTTTCACCCATTACTTGGATTGAGATCTTTTATAACGGGTAAACTTCGTCGTTTTGTACTTGCCTTCGACGATGAATTTGCCCATCAGCATGAATTCATCTTTAGTGCGCGTCGGACCGGTATATCTGAAAATCGGCTTACCGGTCAGATCGAAGAACATCAGCACCGGAGTGGCTCTGACCCGATATTTTTTTTCTGAAATTTCCTGAGATGTGCCGGTGGTCCCATCGAAATCGGTCAATTGATTGGAGCCTTCAATGTCGATGGAGAAGGACAAAAAGTGTTTTTTATAGTACTTAATCACATCGGGCTGATTGAGAATTGTGGTTTCCATACGATGGCAGAAAGGACAGTCGTCCATCTGAAAAAACAGAAAAATGCCTTGTTTGCCTTCTTCTTTAGCCGTATCAAGTTCTTCTTGAAGGTTTCCGAAAGTTTCATCGAAAAAATCCGCTGCCTGACTGTAACCCGGTGCCAACGCAACCAATAACCCCCCGATTAAAACCAGTCTTTTCAACAAGCCATCAAACCACTTTGTCATAATGCTACCTTTACCAAACTCTCGAAAATTTCCATGCATTTCAAGTGAACAACGGAATCCTATCCCATGTAATTCCCTTCAACCATGGAGTCACTTTGGAAAATAACCGGGTTGACTCGACTCCATTCGCGAAAACGCCAGGCAAACAAGTTTACAACGAGAAGGGAATTCGATTCAAACACTTTCGCTAACGACCGTTAGTTTTTTTGTAAAAAAAGTAAAGAAGCTGTCTATCGAATTTTGTCGTTGATTTTCATGCTAAACGCTTCATGGAAACTTAAAACAAACTCCCATGAAGACATTGAATTCGAAAAAATCAGACTTTCGCCGGGTGAAGGCGAGACCAACTGAAAGACGCCACCAACAGCCCAACAGTCATGCCGAACGCAACCGGGTAAACCGAAGACATCCAGTCAAAATAAGAAAAGGCCACGAACGTGGTGATGCCGGATAGGATTGTTAAAATGGCCCATTTTTGACTCATCGGCTGCTTTAAGGCCAGCCAGATAATCAAAGGCCCGAATGCCGAGCCTAAAAGCCCCCAAGCATCCAGTACCATTTTAAAGACCGTCTGGTTATTGGAGATGGCAATCAATACCGCCGTCAACAAAATACTGAAGGTCGCGAACTTGGCCAAATACAGGCTGTTGATCGGTTTTTGCGTCAAATCTCTGGTCAACGCTGCTGAACAAGACAGAACCAAAGAATCGACCGTCGACATGGTCGCCGCAAACAGCGCGGCCAACATTAAACCAGCAAACATCTTCGGCATCAACTGAGTTGCCAGCGTCGGCAACGCCAGTTCCGCATCGAATCCGCCGGTGGTCGGAATCAACAGTCGACTCAGTAAACCGACCATAATGGTCAATCCATAAAACGCGATAAACCAGACATAATAATAAGCCTGCATCTCACCAGGCTTTCTTTCGGGATGGAGCGTCATAAAACGAATGACAATGTGAGGCTGACCAATCACGCCCATGCCCCCAAAAATCCAACCAACAACAAATAAGATCGCCGAAAGTCCGGTCATGTCATCCGGAAACCAGTGCATATAAATCGGTGACACTGCATGAAGCTTCAATAGAATCTCATCAAAGGAGCCCAAAGCGGCCATGCCGAAAAACACCATCAGAATCATCCCGGTGATCATGACGATCGACTGAGCGGCATCCGTCCAGATAGAAGCTCTTAGACCCCCTGCCAGGCTATAGACGAAAATGATGGCTGCAGCCAGTAATATCCCGGTTTGCGGAGACCATCCCAACAATACCTGCGTGGCTTTGGTACCGGCTTTCAATTGCGCAGCGGCATAGACCACCAAAAAGAGAATGGTCAACAGTCCGATCAATTGTCTTAACCGATGACCTTGCGAGGATTGATGATGCCCCATCCAATTGAGCAATAACCCGCCGAAGGAATGCACGCCATCTTTTTGAGCATGATGTTGGATGGCACTGACCGTCGTTCTTTGCGCGATCATATCCCCGACAATCCACCCGATCATCAGCCAGATCGCCGATAACCCCATGCTGTAGGTGGCGCCGATCATGCCGATAAACATAAACCCACTGTTATTGGTCGCCACAGCGGACAAGCCAACCAGAGCCGGGTGCACCTGTTTACCGGCGACCAGGTAGTCTTCCGTCGTGTTTTTGGAAAAGAAATAGGTGGCCACACCGATTAAAAAGAACAGGCCGAGGAAAAACAGAAAGGTTGCTAAAATCATAATTCCATACTTTTAGGTTGAGGATTTCGGAGGGCCCGACTCGTTTTCAGCGTCCACGTCTTCGAGATTCAATAACTCTTTGAACTTTGGATTATCGAGCAGACTTTCAAATACGGGATCATTGACCACTTCGTCTGCCATCCCTTCGGCATCTTGGAGCGCTTTCTCCAGATTTTGCAACGCTTCGTTGGGTTGATTCAATAAGGCATAGGCGCCGGCAAGCTGATAGAACGCATGCTTGTTTTCCGGATCGATCGCCAGTGCCTGGTTACACAGGTTGATGGCCCATTGAGGCTCGTCCATTTCCAGTGCGACATCCGCTTTATAGGTCATCGCCTCACTGTTTTCAGGATCCAATTCCAGAATTTGATCGTAGATATTCAAGCGGTTGCTCAATATCTGCTCCTGTCCGGCTTTCAACCAAAGACTGTGGATATCCTGATGCTGTTCCAATCGCTTCTGGGCATTGTAAATGCCGATCGATTTCTTTTTCAGGTCTTGTTCGAGCTTCGCCAATCGACCTTCATACTGGGAGACAACCTCGTTGACTTTGGTGTCGGCGAGATTATGCACCCGATCCTTGACGTCTCTTAAAGAACTCCATCCGACCAGCAGCAATACCGAACTGATTCCGGCAATGAGATAGAAAAAATAAGTCACTGTATCCGTCGCATAGTTGACTGCCCGGTTGGTGGCCGTCAACTCACGATCCGTGACTTCTTTGGTCATATTGACCTGCAGCTTATTCATCTCGATACGCAATTGCTTGAGGTCATCCAATACATAACGCTCGATAAACGGGTTATACATCGGCTTTTTCAACTCATCGACAGAATGGGTTTCCTTAACATGCCTTTCTTCCGCCATCGCGGTTTGAGGCAGAACAAAAACAAGAAACAACAGCACTAGTGCTCGCATATCGCCTTCCCATGGTCATGGACTTCTATCAGCGTGGTATGTAAAGCTTTTACCGCTTTCTCATAATCACTCTCATTTACAAAAAACTGCATTTCTACCTGACGGGTGTTCTGATGAATGGCTTCAACATTGATGCCTTGATCGAACAGAGTCTGTACCGCCTTGGCTAACAGACCTTTGATACGCATGTCACTGCCCATCGCGGACGCCAATGCAACCTTACTGGTATTAATGGTGGCCGTCGGTAAGCTTTGCTGAATTTGCTCTGCCAGACGTTTCACTTTTTTCAAAGAGGCCTTCACATACAGGGTAATGGTATTGGCATTGAAATCCTTGGTAATCACCTGACACTTCAAACGATTGGTTGCATCAATCAACACCTTTTCATAGGCGCCTTGTTGCCCCATCATTTCCTGGTCGAAGACCTCGAAAGCAATCAAATGCTGCATCCCGGCAATGATTTCGACCTGCGGAAATTCACTGACATAGTCTTCGGTAAAGATCGTGCCGTGATGCCCTGGATCGAAGGTGTTTTTAATGCGCAGCGGAATCTGTGCCTGTCTCAACCCCTGGGCGGCTTTTGGATGCACCGCTTCCATGCCCAGATTGGCCAACTGATCGGCAATATCGTAGTTGGTCTTACCGATCGGCACGACGTTTTCTTCTCCAACCAGCTTGGGGTCGGCACTGCTCAAGTGATATTCTTTATGAATCACCGCTTCCGAGGCTTCACACAAAACCGCAATGCGACTGAAAGTCATCTCGCTGTAGCCACGATCAAAGGTGTACATCAGATTTTCCTGACAGTGGGTATAGCCGGTGACAATCGGTAATTCCTGGCTGAAATCGATATTGCCCAGATGGGTTTCGATCATCTTGTCCAACGGTAAGGTTTCTGTCGCCTGCCAGCCGGTCAGGTCGACGAAACGGGCGTTGACGCCTTCCGTCTGCAGTAGATGCGTCAGGTTCCAGGCACTGTGCGCCTCCCCCAAACTCGCCAGCAACTCCCTAACCGTCAACAGATGGCTTTCCAGAGAAAAATGGCCGTGACTGCACAGGTCCTGCAAATGGTTCAGCAGTTGTTTGGTTTCCGCAATCCGTTCATCGATGAAATCATTCGCTTTTTGCCGTAGTATTTCATCGGTAAACAGACTGGCATTGATTTTATTGAGCTTCAAGCTCAATTGATCCAATGCGATTCGCCAGTCATCGTCCACGTCGTCATTGGCAAAAAGGCCATAGACGCCGGGCTTGTCGGTTTTCTTATGTTCAAGCAAGTCGTCGGTGATCCCGCCGTAAGCGGACACCACAAAAATTCGGTTATAGAGAAATTCCGGGTACAGAATAATATTATCTCTAACGGCTTGGTAGTCACTCATGGACGTCCCGCCGATTTTCTCAACGCTTAGTTGAGTATGCTTAGTATCTGACATGGTTCTAAGTTGTTCAGCTCTCTCTTAAAAGTTAAAGGAAAACGACCCTGAAGGTCGTTTTCAAAATAAAGAAAAGGGGGCTCCCAATCAGTCGGTTTCTTGCACCAAAATATAAGAACCGTCTTCATCGTGGGTTTCGCGCCCCGTTACCGGTGGGTTAAATACACAAACCATACGCATATGCGTGCCTTTATTGGCTTTGAGGATATGCTGGTCGTGTTCGTTCAGCGCGTAAACCGTCCCTTCCTTAATCTGGTGGACTTTGCCGTTTTTCTTCTCTTCAATCTCGCCTTCACCTTCAATACAGTAAACGGCTTCCAAATGATTCTTGTACCAGAAGTGGCAAATCTCACCTTCTTTAATAATGGTGTCATGCAGCGAAAAGCCCATGCCGTCTTTAGCCAACAGAAGACGACGGCTACGCCATTGTTCGGAATCTACGTCTGCTTCCGTATCAACAACATCATCATATAAATTCTTAACAATCATTCTTGTCTCCTATTACTTAGTTTTTTTCGCAACTTTTTCGATGGCGCCTTCCAGGATGTCAAACCCTTCGTTAATCAACTCCTCGGTGATAATCAAAGGCCCTAGGAATTTAATCACTTCATCGCCGGCACCGGCAGTTTCGATGACCAAACCGTCGTTAAAGGCTTGAGTACACACCGCAGAAGTCATCTCAGGATCCTTGAATTCGGCCCCCCAGATCATTCCGTGCCCGCGAATTTCGCGAATATACTGCGGGAAGCGCAAGGCCATTTTTTCCATTCTGCTTCTCACCAGCTCAGATTTCTCTTTCACTTCTTTGGAGAAGCTGTCATCTGACCAGTACTTGTTCAATGCCGTGCTTGAAGCGACAAATGCCAGGTTGTTTCCTCGGAAAGTCCCTGAGTGCTCACCCGGACTCCATTGATCCAGCTCTGGCTTCAATAAAACCATCGCCATTGGGTGACCGGCACCGATTGACTTCGACAAAGTAACGATATCCGGCTGAATGCCTGCGCGTTCAAAGCTGAAGAAGTCGCTTGAACGACCATTACCAACCTGGATTTCATCCGCCACCATAATGATGTCGAAATCATCACAGATTTGACGCAAGTCTCTTAGCCACTGCTCACCGGAAACGTTAATCCCGCCTTCGGCCTGGATGGTTTCCAACACAATGGCTGCCGGCAACTCAGTTCCGCTCGAAGTGTCTTCCAGAATCTTACGCAGATACGCGATGGTATCGACCTTGTCGCCAAGGTATTTGTGGAAAGGCACCTGAGTGGTATAACCAGGTACCCCATAGCTTTCGTCATGGTAGTAACTGTTACCGGTGATACTCAAGGAGCCCATCGACATCCCGTGGAAACCGTTGGTGAAAGACATCACCTGCTTACGCCCTTTGACTTTACGGGCGATCTTCAATGCGGTCTCGATTGCATTGGTACCTGTCGGACCGACAAACTGTAGCTTATAGTCAAGCTTTCTC
>JAWVWZ010000037.1:0-9508 GCA_033723505.1 Hydrogenovibrio sp. | reverse complement strand
CCGACTTTCTGGGTGGAAAAAGCCGACGGTTGGTGGCTAAGGTGTCTGACCGAGGAAATTCCGATGCCTTGGAACTGGCCGGTTGAGGTGAATTTTCATGAAGCCAATGCGTTTTGCCACTGGAAAGGACATCAAACCGGTCGGCCGATCCGTCTGCCGAGTGAGGATGAATACTTGCGGTTACGCGATCATACGAATGCGTTAGCGGATATGAAAGAGGCCAATCTCAATCTTCAGAAGTATGCTTCGTCAATGCCGGTCAACGAGTATGAGCGCGGGGACTTTTTCGACGTGGTCGGTAATGTCTGGCAATGGACACAGACGCCGATCTACCCTTATGAAGGCTTCAAGGTACACCCTCTGTACGATGATTTCACCACGCCGACTTTTGATAACCGGCACAATCTGATCAAAGGCGGTTCCTGGATTTCGACCGGGAATGAAATCAACGGAACATCGCGTTATGCGTTCAGACGACACTTTTTTCAACATGCGGGGTTTCGCTATATCGAATCCAGCGAACCGGTACAAACGCATTTTTCGACCTATGAAACCGATGCGCTGGTCTCTCAGTATTGCGAGTTTCATTATGGCGAGACCTACTTTGAGGTGGAAAATTTCCCGCAAGCTTATGCCAAAGAGGCCATCAAAGCCATTCGGCAGGATGAAGATTTCCAGGGAAGAAAAAATCTGACGGCATTGGAAGTCGGTTGTTCGGTGGGGCGTGCCACTTTTGAGTTGGCGCATGGTTTTGCATCGGTGACAGGTGTGGATTTCTCGGCACGTTTCATCCAGGTCGCCAACCAACTCAAGGAAACCGGTAAGGTGCTCTATACCATTCCGGAGGAAGGCGAGGTGATGGCATTCAAAGAAAAGGCGCTTTCCGATTTGGGGCTGTCGGAAGTCGCGCACCGGTGCCTGTTTCTGCAACAGGATGCGTCCAATCTGAAACCGAATTTTAAAGACTACGATATGGTGGTCGCGGTCAACCTGATCGATCGTTTATACAATCCGGCCAAGTTCCTGGGAATGATTCACCAAAGGCTGAATGAAGGCGGTCTGCTGATGATCGCTTCACCCTATACCTGGCTGGAGGAGTTTACGGCCAAAGAAAACTGGCTGGGCGGCTATAAGGATTCGCAAAGCGGAGAAAACGTCTCCACGTTGGAAGGATTGCATGCACTTTTGGATAAAGAATTCGATTTGATCAAAGCGCCTTATGATCTGCCTTTCGTGCTGCGGGAAACCCGACGTAAATTCCAGCATACCCTCAGTGAGGTCACCTTGTGGAAAAAGAAAAAAACTGCGAACTGATATCGTCAGATGAATAACTTCGATCGCTTTATCGACAGAACCGGCACGCACGCCGAAAAATATGACCGGAGAGAAGCGCTTTTCGGCTCCAATGAAGTGCTGCCGATGTGGGTGGCGGACATGGACTTGCCAACGCCCGACTTTATTCTCGAAGCTTTGAAGCGACGGCTTGAACATCCGTTGCTGGGCTATACGGTCATGCCGGACAGCCTGTATCAGGCCATCATCGACTGGCAGTCCCGGCATGGCTATTCTGTAAAGTCATCCGAGATTCTGTTCACTCATAATGTCGCCAACGGCTTTTTTATGGCGGTGTCCGCATTTACTCGGCCCGGCGAGGCGGTTCTGGTTCAGACACCGGTTTATCCGCCATTTTTAAGTGCGCCCGAGCTGAATGACCGGGTCTTGGTCGAGGCTCCTCTGGTGTTGAATGCCGGACGATATGAAATCGATTTCCAGGCTTTCGAACAGGCGATTGTGACCCATGACGTCAAGCTGTTCTTGTTTTGCCATCCTCAGAATCCTTCCGGACGCGTGTGGCGGCAAACCGAGTTGGAGCGGCTTGCCGAGATTTGTTTGCGGCACGGTGTTGTGATCGTCTCGGATGAAATTCATGCCGATATGACTTTTACCGGAAACCGACATTTGCCGATGGCGGCGTTGTCTGCTGAAGTGGCTGACATCACGGTGACCCTGAGTTCGCCCGGCAAAATCTTCAATTTGGGTGGCCTGCAAATCGGTTATGCCATTATCGCCAATCCGGCGTTAAAGGCCGCCTATCGAAAGGTGGCAAAAAGCGTTTCCATTCAGGACCTGAACCTGTTCGCGATGATCGCCTTGCAGGCGGGATATTCACCGGCGGGGGCGGTCTATCGGGAGCAATTGCTGACCTATCTTGAAAAGCATATCCGCCGTTTGAAAGCCTTTATGAGCGAACATTTTCCTGATGTCCATGTCATGGAACCCGAAGCTTCCTATCTGGTCTGGTTGGATTTCCGCGCAATGTTTGACGACCATGCCGAGTTAAAACGTTGGCTGATCGAACAGGCCAAACTCGGGCTGAATGACGGCTTGAGTTTCGGTGAAGCCGGGCGAGGCTTCATGCGCATGAATCTGGCTGTTCCGAGTATTACACTGGACCGGGCGTTCGCACAGCTTCGTGCCGCGAGGGCCCGTTTCCCCGGATGAAAATCTGCCAGGCAGGGGTAAGGCTTGAAGCTTTCTGACGATAATGTCCGGCAGCCTTGTCGTTCCGCGGGAGAATCCGCTATAGTATTTTTTTGTCAAGGCCATTTTCCGGCCGTTCACGCTCATCGAAATGAAAAGGGAATTGTATGATTTACAACACTTTGGGAAATTCAGATCTGGAAGTCAGCCGTATTTGTTTGGGAACCATGACCTGGGGGGAGCAAAATACTCAGCAAGAAGCGTTTGAGCAAATGGATTATGCGCTCTCTCAAGGCGTCACCTTTTGGGATACCGCCGAACTGTACGCAGTTCCGCCAAAAGCGGAGACCTACGGTCAAACCGAAACCATTATCGGTAACTGGCTGGCGAAGACCGGAAAACGTTCGGAAATCGTATTGGCCTCTAAAATCGTCGGCCCAGGTGAGTTCGTCAGTCATATCCGCGGCGGAAAAGGGCGTTTCAACCGGGAACAGATTCACCAGGCTCTGGAAGGCTCTCTCAAACGCCTGCAAACGGATTATCTCGATTTATATCAATTACACTGGCCGGAGCGTTCCACCAATTATTTCGGCAAACTCGGCTTTGAACCTGCCGAGTCCGAGTCGGACCTTACCGATTTCGAAGAAACGCTGGAGGTGCTGACCGAGTTGGTGAAAGCCGGCAAGATCCGACATATCGGGTTATCCAATGAAACGGCTTGGGGAACGATGAAGTTTCTGCAAATCGCCGAGGCAAAAGGGCTGGAAAAAATCGTGACGGTCCAAAATCCTTATAGTTTGCTCAATCGCAGCTACGAAGTGGGGATGGCCGAGATTTCACATCGTGAAGGGGTTGGCTTGTTGGCTTATTCGCCTTTGGGCTTTGGCGTGCTGTCGGGAAAATACCTACAGGGTAAACAGCCTGAAAATGCCAGAATCACTTTGTTCCCGCATTATGATCGTTACTCCAACGCCAATGCGGTGAAAGCCACGGAACTTTATGCCGCACTGGCAAGAGGCAATGGTTTGTCTCCGGCGCAATTGGCATTGGCTTTCGTCAATAGCCGCCCATTTCTTTCGGCCAATATTATCGGTGCCACCACGATGGACCAGTTGAAGGAAAACATCGACTCGATTCATGTCACTTTGGATGAAGGGGTTCTACATCAAATCGAACGGATTCACGCACAATACACCATTCCTTCGCCGTAGCTGCCGGCAAAATATAAGCGTCTCATTATTTATCTTTATCCGTTATGGAAAAATTTGATCGCGATTTCCATTGGCGATTGCCGATGGAAGTCGTACTATGGAACTTGATATCCATCCATTATTGGCGCCCGGGAAGGGAGCCGATAATCGACGATCTCCCGTTCGGTTCCGAACCGGCAAAACACTTTTGTTTTCCGCTTTGGAGCACTAGCCATTAGGAGGGCTGAACATGATGAGAAAGACCGCTTCAATGCCATATCAGGGGCTCATATTTATCTGTTTGTCGTTATTGGGCCTGACAGCAAGCCAGGCTGCTGAAACCCGAGCCATTTTGTTGAATCCGGTGATGGGAGACATTCCTCAGTCGGCGCCAAAGCCGGTTCGCTTGAAGGTGCTCAATGGTGAAGCCAAAGGTTGCATCATTCAAGGCAACGCATTCTTAAACAAAAAACGTTTCCGTTATGAATATCAATTGCATCCGGCCAGTTGCGTCAAGAATGGACGAATCATTTCTGTCGGGCAGGTCGTGAGAGGGCAGCACCATCTTGTCGGTACCATGGCGAACAGTGGGTTAGGGCGAGATTATTACCTGTCTAAAAAAGGGCTGAAAGTCTCCTTGACCTATGAATAAATCCTTTCGGGTGGATTTGTTTTCAGCGCCCTTGTTTGTCGTTTGAACCTGACTATAATAGCCGTTATCTTTGGTTTAACGGCTAATGGAAGGTTCTTGTTCAGTTTCCAAGTCGTTTTTAATTTGGTTTTATTAGGACGACTTATGTTCCATCCCCGTTATCAACATATTTTGTTTGCCTTTTTTATGGCACTGTTCATGTCTTTCTTGATGTCAGGCGTCATCAGTGCGATGAATGTCGGCTTGCCGGAAAATTTTCTGCACATCTGGTTCCATGCTTGGTGGACGGCCTTTATTATCGCTTTTCCGATTGTGATTTTTGTCGGTCCGATTGTCAGACGTATCGTCAATAAATTAATTCGTGCCGTTGAACATCATTCCTGATCAAATGGGATAGCCTGCAGCGGTTTCATAGGGGGTGATAAAGGCTTGGGGAATGCGGCAGGCACGATGGGTTTTCAGGTTCATGCAGGCCCAGACCGTGTGGCCGGAAAAAATCCGTTTTCCATCCGATTGACGGAAAATCTCATAATGGCGTTTACGCTGGCAACAGCCGATTTGTTCTCCCAGCCAAGTGCCGATTAGGAGTTGGTCCCCCAGATAACAACCGGCATGATAGTTAAGCAGGTGTTGTTTGACCACCATGATTTTACCGAGCGCCTGCTGGCGTTGATGGTCGATACCGACCGAAAGACTATGCTCCCAGGCAATTTTTTCCATCCATTCCAGGTACACCTTGTTATTGACGTGTTCTAAAAAGTCAATTTCAGGTTCGGTGACTCGGTGACCTTCAATAAACGGGTCAGGATGAGACCATTCAACGCATTTCATGTTGAGTCAACATGCTTATCTTAAGACATGCAAAAAGTGCATGTGCTTGTGATAGTGATCGATGATGTCATGAATCAATGCTTCTTTCGACCATCCCATGACATCATAATCCTGTCCGCCTTCGGTGAGGTGGACTTCGGCACGGTGATAACGGTTTTCTTCACTCACTTCTTCCGTCGATTCCTCCGGGTTGATAAATTCCGGTTTAACATGAGAGCGGTTACGAATTTCATACATGAAGTCAATCTCATCGCCATGTTCGACGATCAGTTGAATTCGATCATTGTCTATACGTTGCACATGCGTTTGCAAGTTGTGGTGTTGCAATTCTTTGCACACTTCTTCAAAAGCTGGTTTGGCCGTTTTCTCGATAAAGCGGTTAACCACGTCTTCGCTTGGATAGTCAACGATATTGCTTAGCCTGTCTTTCCATCCGCTATTATTGATTGCTGGAGAGGTTGGCGCGACATTGAGTTGTAGACTATCGCGTTTTGCTAAATCAACGCGTAATGCCTTAATCAGACCGTAGGTTGCAATGAGCAGGACTATCGAAAAGGGTAAGGCGCTGGCAATGGTCATGGTTTGTAGTGCTTTCAATCCTCCCGCAAGCAGCAGGATGGCAGCAACGATACCGACACCGCTTGCCCAGAAAATGCGCTGCCATAAAGGTGTGTTGTTATGACCATTTGAACAAAGCATGTCAACCACCATCGCGCCTGAGTCGGCCGAGGTGACGAAAAAGATAACCACCATGATCATCGCAAGTATTGAAAGTAATTCGCTCATCGGGAAGTGTTGTAAGAAAGCAAATAGTGCTGTGGATGCGTCTTTAGACACGGCTTGACTCAAGCTGACCATGTGTTCATCAATGATCATGTGCAAAGCAGAATTACCAAAGAAACTCATCCACATCAGCGTGAAACCAGCAGGAACTAGCAAAACTCCCATTGTAAAGTCACGGATCGTTCTACCTCGTGAAATACGAGCGATAAACAACCCTACAAAAGGCGCCCAGGCAATCCACCAACCCCAGTAGAAAATTGTCCAGCCGCCTATCCAGTCAGTCTTTTTGTAGGCATAGAGATTGAAGGTTTTTTGTACCAGGCCTGAAGCATAGGCACCGATATTTTGAACGAAATCCTGTAGTAGATAGACAGTCGGTCCTAATGACAGTACGAGCAACAAAAGGATAATCGCCAGTCCCATGTTAAGTTCTGATAGGCGTCGAATGCCCTTGTCTAACCCTGTGGTGACAGAAATGACGGCTAATATGCTGACAAATATAATGAGTATAATTTGAGCGGTGACACTAACAGGCGTTCCAAATAGGTAATTCAGCCCCGAGTTGACCTGCAATACGCCATACCCTAAAGAAGTCGCAACCCCGAATACGGTTCCGATGACCGCAAAAATGTCAACCGCATGTCCGATAGGGCCATAGATGCGTTCGCCAATAATCGGGTAAAGTGCTGAGCGTAACGTCAAAGGCAACCCGTGACGATAACTGAAAAACGCAAGGATCAGAGCAACAATTGCATAAATGCCCCAAGCATGTAACCCCCAGTGGAAGAAGGTGATGTTCATCGATTCTTTGGCGGCGGCTATGGTTTCCGGATCACCTGTTGGTGGATTTACATAATGCATGACAGGTTCGGCAACACCGAAGAACATCAGCCCAATCCCCATCCCGGCCGAAAACAACATGGAGAACCAGGTAAGTTTTGAATAATCCGGTGTGGCATGATCCGGCCCTAATTTGATGTCTCCATATCGTGATAGACCCAAAAAGAGCACGGTAATCAACATAATTGCGACAGCGAGTACATAAAACCAACTGCCATTGTCAACGATAGCGTTTTGAAGCGTTTTGAATGATGCGTCAGCCGTTTTTGGACTGACGACGGCAAAAATCAGCAAAGCAATGATCAGACCTGCGGATGTAAAAAACACCGGAGGGTTGAGTTTTGCCGTTTCAGTGTTGTTTGACTGCTGCATAAAAATTCCTTTGGTTTAACATTATGTTGCTTGTTTGGCGCTAATGACTCTTCAGAATTTTCAGAAATAGAAATCCACTGTCAGGTACAAGGCTGAAAAGTCACCTTTGCCAACATCGCCGTTCATGTCGATATAACCGTTTTGTGTGAGATATTCAGCATAAATCCAGCCTGGGCCGTATTTGTATTTGATGCCCGGCGCATAGGCCGCCACCAAATCATGTGATTTACCAGCAGTATCGCTTTTTGCCCAAGTGGCGTCCAGGTAATAAGTCCACTTATTATGATTTTGGCCGATTTCGAAAGCGTAGCGTTGGGTGGAGGTTTTCTTTTGCAAATTATTTTGGGTTGCAAAGTAGTCCGGAAGATTGCGATAGGTCTTGAGAATTTCCGCATTGACGAAGGTATTGTCATATTGCCCGCGATAATAGACGACCCCGGCAGAGTGGTCGCCGTTGAGAGGGGTACCGGTGGCCTTCAAGTCTTGTAACTTACCGCTTTGCAAAGCCACCCCGACAGTTTGCCCCGGGTTCACTTCATAGCCCAGATTCCCGACAAAGGTCTGTACTTTTCGGTATTGAGATGTACCGGAAGAACTTGACCCCCAATGGTTATTGTCATCCATCGTGTCGGTGCTGGTTTTGCCCCAGTCATCTTGATGATAATAGGCAAGATCATAATGCCATTTGCTGTGTTGGCCTGTCAGCTTCGCCCCGACGTCCATTTGATCACCATAGGCGCCCAGCAGCATATCGCCTGGCCAGAAGTTATAGGTTTTCCAGCCGAAAGGGACCTGACTCTTACCAATGGTGAGTTTGTTGTTTTTGTTCAGGTCAAAGCCTATCCAAGCTTTGTGCATGCCCATCTGGCTGCCCGTCGAATTATGGTTTGGGTTGGTGAAACTTCCTGGCCCCATGCGCCATTCCATTGAATAGGACCAGTTTCCTTGCCCGGGTTTGGCTTTATCGTCTGCATAGAGCACAAGGGCTTCATCGCCGATGGTGCCGTTATTCGGCTCGGAACTTCCCGAAGTCAGATCCTGGTTGTAGTTAAACCAAACGCCGCCGGAAATATGCGGTGAGGCAAGCGTGATTGCGGGCATCAGGGCAGGTAAAAAAACAAGGAAGTGCAGTCTGCTGAGGAAAGGTTTTTTTATGGTTTTATGGATCATTATTATTCTACATCCCTTTTTGAATAACTAATGACAGCCCATTCTAGCAACGCACGGCAGGATCTTTCAAGTTTCTGTAGAAAGAGTTCCAACAAGCGTGCGCCTTTCGGGGAGCTCTTGTATAATGTGCGCTATATAAACAGGAATTGAGAAAGCGATTATGTCAGGTAATACACTAGGACAAAATTTTAGAGTCACGACTTTCGGCGAAAGTCACGGAATTGCCTTGGGCGCGATTATCGACGGTTGTCCTCCAGGACTGGAATTGTCCGAAGAAGATATCCAGGTAGAGTTGGATCGACGTAAACCGGGCACGTCCAAGCATGCCACCGCTCGCCGCGAGGATGATAAGGTGCAGATTCTATCGGGCGTGTTCGAAGGGAAAACCACCGGAACGCCGATCGGCTTGCTGATCCATAATACCGACCAGCGTTCCAAAGACTATTCCAAAGTCGCGGAAACCTTCCGTCCTTCCCATGCAGACTATACCTATACCCAGAAATACGGGGTGCGAGACTATCGCGGCGGTGGGCGTTCCTCTGCCCGTGAGACGGCGATGCGTGTCGCCGCCGGCGCGATTGCCAAGAAGTACTTGAAAGAGCGCTTGGGGATTGAAATCAAAGGGTATTTGTCGCAGCTGGGTCCCATCCGAGTTGAAGGCATTACCTGGCCGTTCGATAACGACAATGAATATTTTTGCCCGGACCCGCAAAAACGTGAAGAAATTCGCTCTTATATGGATGACTTGTTGAAACAAAAAGATTCGGTTGGCGCTAAGATCTCCATCATCGCGAAAAATGTGCCGGTCGGACTCGGAGAGCCCGTCTTCGATCGATTGGATGCCGATCTGGCCCATGCGCTGATGAGCATCAATGCGGTTAAAGGCGTTGAAATCGGTGACGGTTTCGCCGTTGCCGGGCAAAAAGGTACCGAGCATCGGGATGAAATGTCACCGGACGGGTTCCTGGCAAACCATTCCGGCGGGATTCTCGGCGGCATTTCGACGGGGCAGGACATTGTCGCCCATATCGCACTCAAGCCGACCTCTAGTATCATGACCCCAGGGAAAAGCATCAATCGCGATGGTGAAGCCATCGAAATGGTCACCAAGGGAAGACATGATCCTTGCGTCGGGATTCGCGCCACGCCAATCGCCGAAGCGCAAATGGCGCTGGTTCTGGTTGATCAT